>NZ_JBOHGB010000199.1:0-10986 GCF_050699935.1 Actinophytocola sp. | reverse complement strand
ACGAGTTCGTCCACGGTGTCGGTCGGATAGATCGGGACCGACAGCTCGGCCTTCATTTTTTCGGCGAACTGGTGGCGGCGTTCGGGTCGTCGTGAGGTGACGTGGATCGACTCGAGCGGCAGCACCTCCGTGAAGACCTGAGCCACCGCGATACCGACGCCACCGGTGCCGACCAGGCCCAGGCGGGCATGGTCCGGGACGAGACTCTTGAGGGTGACCGCGACCGAGGCCGCGGTCCGAACCAGATAGTTGTAGTGCTCGTCGACCAGGGCCAGTGGCGAGGCGGTCTCGATGTCCATCAGCAACACCAACCGCGTCGCTAGCGGGGACGCGGAGCCCGAGCCGTCCGCGGCGATCCGGGATGCGCCGAGCCGGAACCCGGCGACACCCAGGTCCGGCAGGATCGCCCCTTTCGTCCGGAAGCTCGCCGTTCCACCGGCCCGCGACTCTCCGGTGTCGACCATGCGCAGGACGTGTGGCGTGCTGTAGATGACCTTGCCGGCCGCCTCGGCGTGGAACGTCCGCTCCACCTGCTCGGCCACCTCGGCGACGGTCAACACCTCCCGGCACACCCGCTCCGACACGAACACCAGATCCCGGGACGTCTGCTGATCACCGGTCACGTCAGTACGACCTGCATGGACTCGGCGCCGTCACTGAGCCGCGCACAGCCTTCCTCGGTGATGACGAGAACCTCCTCCACGTGCACCTTCTCGCCCGACGGGAGGGTGAACCGCGGCTCCATCGTCACGACCATGCCCGGCCGCAGGATCGTCTCGTCCCGCTCGCTCAGCGACGGCGGCTCGCCGGCGGCGAGGCCGAGTCCGTGGCCGATTCGCTTGCGGGCACTCACCGGCGGCAGGCCCAGGCTCTCGAGTGCCTGGTTGCACGTCCGCGCGACCTGCGAGCAGGGGACACCAGGCCGGAGCGCGTCCAGGGCGGTCGACATGAGGGTGCCGATCTTCTCCTGCGCGGCGACCTGCGCCGGCGCGGGCTCGACGAACGCCACTCGGCGCGCCACGTCGGCCTGGTAGCCGAGGTACGTGCCGCCGAAGTCGGACCAGAGCACCTCGCCGGGACGGTAGCCCTCGATGCCGGCCACCCCGTCGCCGATCGAGATGTGGCCGGCGATGTCGAACTCGGTACCGGCCAGGGTGAGCTCCACCGCGATCATCTTCCGAATCTCGGGGTTGGTCATGCCCAGCCGCAGCTGTTTGGTGACGGAGTCCCAGGCGCGCAAGCTCAACTCGCACGCGGTCCGGATGGCGTCCACCTCGAGCTCGGTCTTGACCATCCGGAGTTGCTGGAGCTGCTTGCCCGCGTCGACCAGTGTCAGCGACGGGAAGGACTCCTTGACGTCCATGAACTCCTGATAGGACAACCCGAGCCGCTCGTCCAGGCCGAGTTCCATGCCCAGGCGGCCGGTGGTCAGGCCGGCCTCCGTCAGGGTGTCCTTCACCAGCTGGGTCGGGAACGGCAGCCCGTCGTAGGTGAGGATCCGGGCGGACGGGGTGGTCGCCTCGGACTTCTTCTTGGCCGCCGCGTAGATGATGTAGGTCGGCGGGCCGGACGCCGGCAGGAACACCAGCATCGGACGCTTCTTGTCGATCTCCTTGGTCAGGTTCCCGGTCAGGTACCAGAAGTTGTACTTGTCCCCGATGAGAAGGGCGTCGAGATCGGCCTCCCTCATCGCCTTCTGTGCGCGTTCCCACCGTCGTTCGAACTCAACAGGTTCAAAGCTCATCGCGGTACATCCCTACTCGGTGAACTGGAGACGGAACCCGCCCGGATCGCGGAAGTTCGTCGTCCGGCGGCCAGTCGACTTGGTTACCTCGGCTTCGCGGTCGAAGACCACGCCGATGGACTTCAGCTGCTCCACCACCGCCATCGAGTCCTCGGCGGCGAACGCGATGTGGTTGACGCCAGGGTTGTCGGTCATCTTGAGCTTGTGCAGCTCGAAGGTGACGGAGTCGCCGGGCAGCCTGACCTCGACGGCTCCGCCGTAGTGTTCGGTGCGGCGAATCTCCTCGAATCCCATCGCCTTGAACAGGCGTAGGTACTCATCCAAGTCGTGTACGGCTATGTCGATGTGGTCCACCCGTGTGACCGGCATGAGCTTGTCCCGTCCCAACTTTCGTCGTGCGGCGCCACCCGTTCCTGAGTGCACTCGGGCGGCGTCGGGCGCGCGCGTGATCGGTTTAGACCGTGAGGTGTACGCGCCGCAATCCGTTGCGGCGTCGGCAATGTCCGCCGCGGCTGGCGACCTGGTCTGTCTACGTTGATCCGGCCGGTGATGGTGCCAAGAGCGTTGGCCCACCCAAATATATATAGATTATAGAACCCGTGCAGTCAATCGTCCGCAGCTCAGTGTGGGGAGGGATCCGTCCACCGGCGCCCGTCCGCGGGGCACGTTCGCGTGTGGTGCTACCTGGCCTGCAGCTCCTCGCGAAACCGGGCGGCCGTAAGGACATGCTCGCTCATCAGGTCCGCGGCCGCGTCCGGGTCCCGGTCCAGGACCGCGGTGATGACCTCGCCGTGCTGGGGGACCAGGACCTTGGTGAACTCGGCCCGGCTCCACAGCGTCACGGCCGGTGGGATGAGCCGCCACAGCGAGTGGATGTGCTCGGCGATGATCAGTGAACCACTCTCGTAGATCGCGAAGTGCAGTTCCTTGTTCAGCCGCGACAGCTCCGCGCCGGCAAGTTTCGTACGGGCACGGGCGAGCTGGCGGTGCAGTTTCAACAGACGCTCACCTGAGTCGTCCGCGAACCGCTCCGCCGCGACCCGGGTCGCGTGTGACTCCATCGCCGCGCGCAGCCGGTACAGGTCCTGCACGGACTGGGCGTCCATCTCGGTGACGGTCGCGCCCCGGTGTGGCGAGTAGCTGATCAGTCCCTCGGCTTCGAGCAGCCGCAAGGCCTCCCGTACCGGCGTGGGGCTGACACCGTAGCGGCTGGCCAGGTCGACCTGCCGCAGCGGCTGGCCCGTGTGGAAGAACCCGTCGGCGATCTCGTCGCGCAGACGGCGCAGGACGTAGGCGGTCTTGCTCGTCGGCGGCCCACCCTGATGATCGGCTCTGGTCATGCAGGGTCCTCACGATTTGGGGAAGGGGCGGGGAACCACGTCTTGTGCATCATATAGTCGCGTCCAGGTCGCAGCAAGATCAACTTTGTCGATCGGCCATGACTTCGTCGGGTCAGGCCATTGCGTCGAGGTCACCAATCGGTCAAGCCATGCCGACCGTCTTGACCTACGCTCGGTCTATAGTCTATAGATATTTTACGGCAGCTTACACCGCGATGTTGCGGCAGAGGCGCCGGGCCCAGAGTCGCTCAGCCTCAACGTGGACAGCCCCGGGAGGAGGCACCCGAGGAGGCAGGTCGCGACTCACCACGGTCCAGTGGTCCATCGGTCAGCTGGCCGGACCCAGGGCTCCACGCGGCGACGCGGTCGAGCCAGACCGGCTGCCCATCCCTACAGGCCTGGACGGAGGCGGGCTCGCGCACGGCGACGTGCGAGCGAGTCGACCGCGAGGACGGCGTGAACCCGTCCTGGTGGCCAATGCCCACTGTGGTCAGACGCCGGGTACCGGCGTTTGGCGCGATCGAGATCGTGCACCTGTAAGGAACAACATGACCGACGTTGCGGCTCCACGCGTCACTGTTTTCCGATACGAAACCCCTTCGTTGAGCAGATCGAAGGCCCATGTCCGGCTGTTCCGCGGTGACCTCATGCGGGCCGAGGTGCAGGTCGTCCAGGAGGGTGGCGAGAACAACCTGCACGCGCACCCGACCACCGACGGGTTCTGGATGGTTCTCGCCGGGCGGGCGAAGTTCTACACCACCGGCGACGAGCTCGTCGCAGATCTCGGTCCCCACGAGGGAGTTCACGTGCCCCGCGGTTTCCAGTACTGGTTCGAAAGCTCCGCGGAGGCTCCACTCGAGCTGCTCCACGTGTCCGCGAAGGCGCTGGGCGAGAAGGGCCCCGTTCGCGTCGATGTCGCGCCGCGGAAGAAGGACTGGAAGAACGACAAGCAATATCTGGACGGCGCGGTCTGACCCCAGGTACGGGCCATGAGCCGCATCGCTGCGCGCTGGCGGTCGCAGATGTCGGGGATCTGGGCGTCGATCCCGCCCTCACACCCAGCTCGGTTCAGCGACGAGCGGGCATTAGGCAATCTAGGAGGCTTAGGTGTCTGTCCACTTGCGAACGGGACGGCGACCACCTGTCCTGTCGATCCTTAGTGCACTGTCGGTCGTCGCGCTCGCCGCGTCCGCGTGCGGGTCCGACGACGAGAACGCGGGAGCGGGTGGCTCCGGTGGCGGAGGCGGCCCGGAGAGCGTGGCGCCGGCGCTCGACACGGTGTGCGCGGACGGTGCCGAGGAAGGGAGCCTGACCTTCTGGGGTCAGCTCGACAACGGTCCGGCCGAGGCGTTGTTCGACGGGTTCCACGAGACCTTCCCCGACATCGAGTTCCAGTACCAGCCGCTGATCACCGTCGACATCGTGCAGCGCGTCATCTCGGCCGACTCCGTGAACCGGCCGCCCGGAGTGGACATCGCGACCGGGGCGATCGAGGACTTCCTTCCGTTGACGAGCCGGGACCTGCAGGCGACGGACGTCGACTGGCAGGAGCTGGGAGTTCCGGAGGACGTCGTCGATCCCGACACCAACCTGGCCCGACTGGACCGTGTCCCGCTGGGCCTGGTGTACAACACGGACCGGGTCAGCAACCCGGACGACCTCCCGAACACCTGGGAGGAGCTGATCGACGAGAAGTGGCGAGGCCAGGTCATCGTCGATCCGAACGGTCAGCCGTTCAAGACCCTCGCGGTCGCCTGGGGTGTCGACGAGACGGTCGACTACCTGGAGCGGCTGAAGGACGTTGTGGAACCGATCGTCGTGCAGGGCGGCACCGCCGGCGCCACGGCCGTGTCCAGCGGTGAGGGCGCCATGGTGACCAACGGGCGTGAGGAGTCCTTCCGGGAGCTGGAGGCCAAGGGCGCGCCGGTCGGCATGAAGTTCCTCGACGTCGTCCCGACGAGCAACGACTGGGCGCTCGTGCTGAAGGACGCCGAGCACCCGAACGCGGCACGGTGTTTCGCCGCCTGGGTCACCTCCTCGGATCGCGCCGAGGAGATCCTGATCGAGCAGGAGTTCAAGAGCAACGACACCAGGCCGGCCACGGCGCCGCCGGACTCGGAAATCGTCAGCGTGACCACGCAGGAAGACGTGGACCGGGCCAACAAGATCGGCAAGAAGATGGTGGAGCTATTCGGCGGGGGCGGCTGAGTGATCAACGTAGAGCGCCTCACGAAGTCGTTCCGTGGCCGCAAGAACGTCGAGATCGCGGTCGACGACGTCTCGTTCTCGGTCAGGGAAGGCGAGTTCTTCACCCTGCTGGGCCCGAGCGGCTGCGGAAAGACGACCACGCTGCGGTGCATCGCGGGACTCGAACATCCCGACTCGGGAGCCATCCACCTGGGCGAGGAGACCGTGTTCCGGGACAGGGTGCTGGTGCCCAGCCACCGACGGGACATCGGCATGGTGTTCCAGAGCTACGCGGTGTGGCCGCATCTCTCGGTGTTCGAGAACGTGGCCTTCCCGCTTCGGGTGAGCCAGGAACGGATGACCCGGCACCAGGTCAAGGCGGAGGTCCGGGACGTCCTGGAACTGGTCGGGCTGCACGGTCTGGACGAGCGGATGTCCACGGACCTGTCCGGGGGCCAGCAGCAACGGCTGGCCCTCGCCCGGGCCCTGGTCCGCAAGCCCACGGTTCTCCTGCTGGACGAGCCGCTGTCCAATCTGGACGCCCGGCTCCGCGAGCGGATGCGCATGGAGCTGCGCCTCATCCAGAAGCGGACGGGGTTGACGACGCTGTTCGTCACGCACGACCAGGTCGAGGCGCTGTCCATGTCGGATCGCATGGCCGTCATGTCGGGCGGGCGGATCGTCCAGGTCGCGACGCCGCAGGAGTTCTACACCCAGCCGTCGTCGGCCTTCGTCGCGACCTTCCTCGGCGGCGTGAACCTCCTGCCGGGCAAGATCGTGCGGTTGGCACCGTGGCCGGACGGCCGCGGCACGCACGCCGTCGTCGAGGTCGCCTTCGGCGAGGTCACCGGCCTCGTCGGCAGCGAGGGCCTCGACGTCGGCGACAGCGTGGTGGCGGCGATCAGGTACGAGGACGTGCGCGTGCGTCGCGCGACGCGCGACGAGGAGCTCGAGGAGAACACGTTCCCGGGACAGGTCGCGGGCTTCCTGTACGAGGGTGCCTCGTTCGACTACCACGTCGACGTCGGCGACCACGAGATCCGGGCACGGATCGGTTCCCGCAACGAGTTTCTCGAGGACGGCGCCACGGTGGCCACGACCTTCCCCGCGAGGTACCTACGGGTGCTGACCGCGGACGACCCCGCTCACCAGGCCGCCGCGCCGGATGGTGCGGGAGCCGCGGACCAGACCGAGACGGTCCGCATCGGAGCGGACGCGGAAGCGTCATGAGACCGCGCCGCGATACCGCCGGTCAGGCCGCCGGAGGTGGCCAACCATGGCCGTAGCCCAGCAGGACAGGCCGGTACGGAGGAGCTACCCGGGCCGGTTCCGTCGTCGCCGGTCGGGACGTACGGCGTTCATCGTCATCGTGGTGGGCCTGCTGGTCTACTTCGTACTCGGGCCGCTCGCCCTGCTGGTGTTCAGCAGCTTCCGGGGCACCGACGGCGTGCTGCCGTTCGAGGAGGGCGCGTACTGGACGCTGTCCAACTTCGAGCACGTGTTCCTGTCCGGGGAGACCTACCGTCTCCTGGGGAACACGCTGTTGTTCGGCGGCGGCGCTCTGGTCGTGTGCTTCACGATCAGCATCGCGCTCGCCTGGCTGGTCGAGCGAACCGACCTGCCACTGGGGCGGATCATCGCGGTACTCGTCATCGCACAGCTCGGCATCCCCGGGTTCATCGAGACGATCTCGTGGACGTTCCTGCTGAACCCGGGAACGGGCTACGTGAACGCGCTGCTTCGGCTGTTCCCCGGAGTGGACGGCCCCGGTCCCCTCAACGTGTTCACGCTGCCCGGCATGATCTTCGTGCAGGCGATCGGCCTGGTCCCGATCACCTTCCTCCTGGTGGCAGCCGGCTTCCGGGCGATGAACGTGGCGCTGGAGGACGCCGGGCGGATGTCCGGGGCGGCTCCGTTGACCGTCGTCCGGAAGGTCACGATCCCGGTGCTCATGCCGGGGCTGCTGAGCGCCGCGGTCTACCTGTTCGTCAGCGTCGTCGAGTCCTTCGAGACGCCGTTCGTGATCGGGCTTCGCGCGGACATCCACGTGCTGAGCACCGCGATCTACTACGACGTGAAGAGCCCGTCGGGGCTGCCGAACTACGGGATAGCGAGCGGCTACAGCGTCCTGGTGATCGTTCTCGTGCTCATCCCGCTCCTGTACTACAACCACATCATCTCGAAGGCGCGGCGGTACGCCGTCGTCACCGGCAAGTCCTACCACGCCAACCGGTACCGGCTGGGCCGGGCGAAGCCGTACGTGCTGGCCGGTGTCGGGCTGTTCCTCCTGGTGGCGTTCGTGCTGCCCGTCGGTGCGCTGATCTGGACCAGCGTCCAGCCCTTCGTGGCCGCGCCGACGCTCGAAGCGTTCAGCCGGATCTCGTTCGACACGTACGGGAAGCTGCTGTCGAACGACATCGTGCTCGACGCGGCGAAGAACACGCTGTACCTGGGCGTGATCGCCGCCGTGGCCACGATGCTGCTGTCGTTCTGTACGGCATGGATCATCGTGCGGACCAAGTCGGTCGGCTCCCGGGTGGTCGACCTCCTCGCGTTCATGCCGCACGCGTTCCCCGGCGTGATCATCGGCGTCAGCATCCTGTTGCTGTACCTGTACATCCCCAACCCGATCTACGGCACCATCTGGATCATCGCGCTCGCCGTCTCGACGCAGTACCTGAGCCTGGGAACGCGCCTGATGGGCGGGAACCTGACGCAGATCGACATCGAGCTCGAATCCGCCGCGACAATGTCCGGCGCGACCTGGTCGCAGACGCTTCGCCGCATCGTCGCGCCGCTGGCGTTGCCGGCGCTGTTCAACGGTGCGTTGCTGGTCTTCCTGTCCGCAATCAAGAATCTGACGCTGCCGCTGATGCTGTACTCCGACGACAGCACCGTTCTGTCCACTTTGGTCTGGCTCCAGTGGTTCAACGGGCTGGTACCCGAAGCGGCGACGATCGGTGTGGTGATGGTCGCCATCACCGTCGCCATCAGCTTCATGCTGCGTGGTGGCCCCGAGATAGGTGGTTGGAGCAAATGAGGTTCGCAACTGTTCGGCTGGGCGAGGAGACCGTGCCGGTCCTGGTCACCCCGTCGGAAGGATTGATCTCGCTTCGCACGTTCGGGTTGGACTCGGTCCGGGAGCTGGTCGAGGCCGGGCCCGACGTGCTGGCCCAGGTCGCCGCCGGCTCCGACACCGGCTCCGACGCCGAGCCGGTCGGCACGCTCTCCGACGCGACGGCCGTCCTGCCGCCGATCCCCGATCCACGCCGGAACGTCTTCTGCGTCGGCTCGAACTACCGCACGCACATCCTCGAGGGCGACCGTCCCCGGGACGCGCCTCTCCCGCCGGTTCCGGTGATCTTCACCAAGCCCTACACGAGCCTGTCCGGTCACGGCGCGAAGGTTCCGCTGCATCCGTCCGCGACGGAGAAGGTCGACTGGGAGGCGGAGATCGCGGTCGTGGTCGGCCACGGCGGCATCAACATCGCCGAGGAGGACGTGCTGGACCACGTCTTCGGCTACGCGCTCGGCAACGACGTCAGCGCGCGTGACCTGCAACGGGCGGGCGGGGACAGCCGCCGGCAGTGGTTCAAGGGCAAGAGCCTGGACGGTCACGCGCCGATGGGGCCGACCATCGTCGCCGCCGACGAGATCCAGGACCCGGCCGGCATCGAGGTGGAGCTGCGCGTCAACGGTCAGGTACGCCAGCGGTTCCAGGCGAAGGACATGATCCACTCGATCAGCGTGATCGTGTCCTACCTCAGTCGTGGGATGCGCCTCATGCCCGGTGACATCGTCTTCACCGGCACGTCCGACGGCGTCGGTCTCTGGCACGATCCGCCGATCTTCCTGGCCGACGGTGACGTCGTCGAGATCTCCTCGCCGCAACTCGGCGTGCTGAGGAACACGTTCGTCGATGTGGACGGTTTGCCCGAGCAGTAGTCGAACAGGAGACGGAAATGCCCACGTTGCCGGGTGGCAGTTCGACACTCCGGTTGTCCGGAATTCGCGAGATCCGCCTGCTCGCCGCGAGCATGACCGACGTCATCGACCTCGCCGTCGGTGAGCCGGACCAGAACACCCCGGAGGCCATCTGCGAGGCGGCCGCACGCGCGACGCGGGCGGGCTTCACGAAGTACACGCCGGCCAACGGGCTGCCCAGCCTGCGCGCGTCTCTCGCGGAGAAGCTCAAGCGGGACAACGCGATCGTGGCTGACCCCAGCCAGATCACGGTCGGCTCCGGCGCCGTGTGCTCCCTGTCGACCAGCATCCTGGCCACCGTCGCACCGGGAGACGAGATCCTGGTGCCGGATCCGGGATGGCCCAACTACGCCACCATGATCCGCCTCGCCGGGGGCGACGCGGTGCGGTATCCGCTGTCGCCCGCCGACGGCTTCCTGCCGGACGTCGCCCAGCTCGAGAAGCTGGTGTCGCCGCGCACGCGGGTGCTGATGATCAACAATCCGGGAAACCCGACCGGTGCGGTGTTTCCGCCGGACCTCGTGCGCGAGCTCGTCGAGTTCGCCGCCGAGTACGACCTCTTCCTGCTGTCCGACGAGGTGTACGAGGACTTCGTCTACGAGGGAGCGCACGCGCCGGCGGCGTCGTTCGGTTACGAGGAGGGGATCATCTCGGTCTTCTCGTTCTCCAAGTCGTACGCGATGACGGGGTGGCGGCTGGGTTACTCGGTCGCCGCCCGCGACGTGGCCTCCGCCATCACCAAGGTTCAGGGCGGGTTGCTCTCGTGCGCCTCGACGGTGTCGCAGAAGGCGGGGGAGGCCGCGCTGGCTCTGGACCCGAGCGCGCGTGCGGCCATGCGCGAGGAGTACCGGACCCGCCGCGACGCCGTGCACGCCGAGCTGGGGGACCGGCTCGTGCTCGTGCCGCAGGGCGCGTTCTACGCCCTCGTCGATGTGTCCGACGAGCCGGCCGGCTCGACCGAGGTCGCCAGGAACCTGCTCGCCCGCGAACACGTCGCGGCCGTGCCGGGATCGGCGTTCGGTACCCGGTCCGAAGGCATGTTGCGGATCTCCTTCGCCGCGGCCCTTGACGACGTGGTCGAGGGGTGCCGGCGAATCGCGCGTCATCTGGTTCGAGAGGAGTTGGGTGGTTGATGTCCCGGGATCTGGTGTTCGTGTCGGAGCGGGTGTGCCGGGAGGTGTTGACCGTCGCCGAGGTGGCCGAGCAGGTGGAGCGGACGTTCCACGCCGAGGCGGCCGGCAAGGTCATCTACAGCACGCCACACGTCGTCCGCATGGCGCACGCGAACGGTGGTGGCGGTTCGATCGCGTGCAAGACGAAGGGGGCGATCCTGCCGGAGTTGGGCGTGGGCGGGTTCCGGCTCGGAGCGTCGCTGTTCGACGCCGACGGCTCACTCGACTCCCGGCCCGACACGACACGCCTGGTGTTGTTGATGGACATCGAGACCGCCGCGCCACTGGCCCTGGTCGACGAGACGTACAACTTCCGGATCCGCACCGCCGCCTCCGTGGCCGTCGCGCTCAAGTACCTCACGCCCGACCGTCCGCGCCTGGGCCTGGTCGGCACGGGCGAGATCGGTATCGCGGTGGCTCAGGTCTTCGCGCAGGTGCTGCCGCTCGAGTCGATCCACGTCACCTCACGACGACCCGAACGCCGCCACCAGTTCGCCGAAAAAATGAAGGCCGAGCTGTCGGTCCCGATCTATCCGACCGACACCGTGGACGAACTCGT
>NZ_JBOHGB010000198.1:0-11010 GCF_050699935.1 Actinophytocola sp. | reverse complement strand
CGAACCACATGACCCTTAATGTCCAGGCCGAGAATCGCCTCCGCCCTCACCCACGCCTCAGCCGCGTCACCAGCCAGCTTCACACCACCGGCCTTGCCCCGACCGCCGGTCTTCACCTGCGCCTTGACGACGACGGTCTGACCGAACTCCGCGGCGACCGCACCGGCTTCGTCCGGCGTGTCGGCCACCTTTCCCGGCAGCACCGGAACACCGTGGGCCGCGAAGAGGTCCTTCGCCTGGTACTCGTACAGATCCACTCGAGGGCTCTCCTGATCTGAGACTGCGTGCCGTGGTGGGTTCGGCACGGAGAAGACCCTAGCGACGTGCGTGGACTCCCGGCGCGCGGCGTCCGGTGAAGTCCCTCACGCCCGGCGGCCGCGCTTGCCCACGGGGCGGCTGGGCCTGTTCTCGGGGGCTCGCGCGGGTCGCGGCGTGGGCTGTGGGGTGTCCTGCCGCGGAGCCGGGCCGGCGAGCGCGATGCCCGCGGCGACGAGGAACGCGAGGCAGCCGGCGATCGCGAGCCACGTGCCCGACCCGGCGGTGGCGTCCTGGACGCGATCGCTCGTCATGGGGAGCTCCAGCGCGTGGACGCCGACGACGGCGGCCGCGCCGAGGAGCAGCGCGGCCGCCCGTGCCGGGCGGGCCACGGTCGCGAGCAGGCCGGCGGCGATGACCACGACCATGGCGATGACCAGACCCCACGAGGCGAGCCGGAACTCCGACCAGATGCCGGGCGCGACGAAGTCCGGCGCGGTGATCATGGGGAAGCCGAAGGCGCCGACGCTGAACAGGATCGCCGCACCCGCGGGAGCGGCGACGGACAGGTGCGTCGTGCGCTCGGTGAGGTCGACGTCGTCGCGTTCGGCGCTGCCGGCGATGGTCGCGGCGACCGCCGCGGCGGCGGCGATCAGCATCGAGGCGGCGGCGAACCAGATGCCCGCGCCGATGTGGACGGTGTCGCTGATGCCGGCGCCGGTGAAGGCCGCGTCGAGGGTGGCGGCGCCGACGAGCACGACGGAGCCCAGGCTCACGACGAACGCCGGCCGGACCGCGGCGGCCCAGCGGTTGGACAGCATGGCGGCGCCGAGCGTGGCGATGAGGATGCCGACGGGGATGAGCTGGCGGTTGGCGTAGCTCTCCGGTGCCTCCAGTCCGTCGACGACGAGCTGGGGCCCGACGGCGCCGACGAGCGCGGCGACGCCGGCGAGCACGCCGAGCACACCGGTGACGAGGTGGACCCGGCCCGGCTCGAGCTGGAGCTCGGTGTCCTCGGCGTCGTCCCCCGGCAGGGCCGTGCCGCGCAGCACGAAGATCAGCACGGTGAGCAGCAGCAGCGAGGCGAGGGCGACGTATGGCCCGAGGTCCGGGCTGAGCCGCTCCACCGTCAGGCCGGCGACGATCTGCGGCAGCGCCACACCGGCCGTGGCCGCGAGCACCCCGAGCACGACGCCCCGCGCCACGGCGGGCCGCGTGGATCCGGCGGCGAACACACACCCGGCCACGACGGCGGCGACGATCAGCACGAGGCCGATCCGGACCAGCGTCGGGCTGTCGATCAGGTCGTGGCCGAGCTGGAAGGCGTTGTCGGAGCGGAAGGGCGGCATGACGAGCCCGACCGCCGCGACGGTCGCGAAGCCGAGTGCCCAGCCGATGGCGCGGCCGCGGGTCCTCTCCGAGGTCGGGCCGGCGTCCAGCTCCAGGCCGTAGGCCGAGCCCGGGTTGGCCCCCGCCCGGCCCGCCGCGAGCAGTCCGGCCGCGCCGGTGGCGAGGTGCCCGGCGACGAGCAGCCAGAGCCCGGCGGCCGGGGCGAGCGCGGCGAGGCTGGTCGGCACGAGAAGCTCCGGCCGGGAGACGAGCAGCCCGTCCTGGAGGAACTGCAGGTCGACGAGGGCACGACCCGGGCTGAGCAGGGCCGCGCCGGTCAGCACGCCGGCGGCGGTGAGCGCCCGCCCGAGCGCGATGAGCGTCCCAGCGATGAACGGCGGCGCGGCCGCCAGCAGGGCGAGCAGGGCCGTGCTGGCGAACCCTCTGGCCGGGGCGTCCTGAACGACGCCGACCTCCGGACCCGCGATCAGCAGGACCGCGCCGAGCACGGAGAGCCCCAACGCGAGGCGGAGCTGTGGCGGAGCATCGGCCCACCCGAGCCGTTCGGTCTGCTCGTATTGGCGGGTGCCGGCCTGCCGCCTGTCCACCCGCCCACGCGGCGATCGGGTCCCCGAAGTCATTGCCGAGCACGCTAGCAACTCGCCGGGGAGGCGCACGGCGCCGCCCGGACACCACGCCGTCTTTTCGCCCGAATGGCCGCTTCCCCGCGGGGTCGGCAGTGGCGCGAGCAGCCAGGACACCCGACACGCCGGACCGACACAGCCGGGTGGTCCGGCGATGGCGACGCGCATCCCGGATGCCGACCTCCCATTTTGCGGCCGCGGGCGCCCGCGGCCGACCTCGAGCGCTGTTGGAGCGATGGCGGTTCGCAGGTCCGTCTACGGGCTCCGACCGGCGCAGCCCAGCTGGCGCCGGCCGGGCGGCGGCGGTCCGCGGGAGCCTGGCCTGACTCCCGGTGGGGGTGCGTGGGTGTCCCAAGGGGATGCGGAACCGAAGGCTGGATGAACTCGTGGCTTAGTAACCTGGATCACATCGCGAAAGTAAACTTGGGTTCAGGTTGAGCGTTTCGGCTGATCAGGTCTTCTCCAGCCGCCACCCGATCAGCGGACACGACTTACGGATGTTGCTCTAACTGCTTTCCCTTCGTTACTGTCCCCCGGTCCGTTGTCACAGTCCGGTCACGAAAATGGGCAGGGTCGGCAACCCGAAAAGCCGACCAGCCGGGATCCCCCGCCCGGAGCCCACGTGAAGCTCGTTTCCCCACGAGCGAAGCGTTCGAGCCGGACTCCCCGAGACGGAAGGGCAGCAAGGCCTTGGCTCGACACCGCTCACCCGGCGGCGAGAACTGGGAGTGCATCGCGCTCGAAGAAGCGATGGCTGATCGCACTCCCAACCGCGACCGCGGCGTACACAGGGTGTCTCCTCCTTCCTCCGCACTGCGTGGCCGCGTGGTCGTCGCCGCGGTCGCCGTCGGCGCGTTCGCCGCGGCCGCCGCCGGGCAGACGCTCCAGGGCGGCGAGAAGCAACAGCAGACGCCGGACGTGCAGCCCTTAGCCGACAGCTCGAACGCCTCCGCCGCGATCG
This sequence comes from Actinophytocola sp., assembly GCF_050699935.1. Taxonomy (NCBI): domain Bacteria; kingdom Bacillati; phylum Actinomycetota; class Actinomycetes; order Pseudonocardiales; family Pseudonocardiaceae; genus Actinophytocola; species Actinophytocola sp. Next base: position 7,821 of record NZ_JBOHGB010000198.1, on the reverse strand, counting down.
GCATCGGTGGTGACTCCTCCTCAGCCGCGGCTCCCTCCTTCCTGACCGTCGCCAAGCCCGCCGTCGATACCTCCGGTGGCCCGCTCGAGGCGCAGAAGATCGCCGCCAGCGACCGGATCGTCAAGGCGCGTGCCGCGAAGCTCGCCGCCGAGATCGCCGAGCGGAACCGGCCCAAGTTCGTCAGGCCCGCTGACGGCAGCCTGACCTCCATGTTCGGCGCACGGTGGGGCACGACTCACTACGGCATCGACATCGCCAACTCGTTCGGCACCCCGATCGTCGCGGCCGCCGACGGCGTCGTGATCGAGGCCGGCTCGGCGAGCGGCTTCGGCCTCTGGGTCCGCATCCAGCACTCCGACGGCACGGTCACCGTCTACGGTCACATGGACAGCTACTCGGTCTACGAAGGCCAGGAAGTCAAGGCCGGCGAGCAGATCGCGCTCATGGGCAACCGGGGCTACTCGACCGGCACCCACCTGCACTTCGAGGTGTGGGCCGCCGAGGACGGCCTCAAGCTGGACCCGCTCGGCTGGCTGGCCGAGCACGGCGTCAGCTACTGATCGACTCGCCCGGCAACCGCCTGACGAAGTAGGCATTGGCGACCCGCCACACGCTGCACATCGACCGCCTGCGCGCACAGCCGGCACAACGGCGCCCCGCGGGGCCGTGCAGCTCGAGAATCGCCCGCCACGCCGCGACCAGCCGGCGCGCCTCGGTCGCCACCGGTCGTGCGGATGCGTTCGCGACCAGCCGGTCGACCCCGTCCAGATACCGGCCGACGTTCTCGGCGAAGATCCGGTACAGCAACTCGTCCACACCTAGGGACCCCCCTCTGACCTCGTGCGGGAGCGTGTGCGTCCCGTCGGTGTGGATTGAACCCGAGGGCACTGACAATTTTCGCACGCCAGTTCGAGATCGGGCCGCCTGAGCCCAGGGAACTACAGCTTGACCAGCGGAACGCTGCCGATCAGCATCAACCGGATCGTGCCCGCGGTGCCGAAGTCGATCGTGGCCGTCGCCCGCGGGCCGGCGCCGTCGGTGGCCACCACGGTGCCCAGGCCGTACTTGTCGTGGTTGACCCGGTCGCCCACGTCGAGCGACAGCGCCGGGGCGTCCTTCCACCCCTTGGCCGGACCGAAGGGCGACGCCGTCCCACCGCGGGAGCGCATGGCCTCCGAGCGGCGGGCACCCCACGACGTCGGCGCGCTCGGCGCCGCACGCTCCGGCTGGACGCGCCGCCAGTCGACGAGGTCGGTGGGAATCTCGTCCAGAAACCGGGACGGCGGGTTGGTCATCGGCTGGCCCCACGCCGACCGGACGATCGCCCGCGACAGGTACAGCCGCCGCTGCGCCCGCGTGATGCCCACGTACGCCAGCCGCCGCTCCTCGGCCAGCTCCACCGGGTCGCCGAGCGCGCGCATGTGCGGGAAGACCCCGTCCTCCCACCCCGTGCAGAACACCACCGGGTACTCGAGGCCCTTCGCGGTGTGCAGTGTCATCAACGTGACCACGCCGGTGGACTCGGCGTCCTCGTCGGGGACCTGGTCGGCGTCGGCCACCAGCGACACCCGCTCCAGGAACGCCGCGAGCGAGCCCGGCTCGACACCCGTGTCGGGCTGCGGTTCCTCCACACCGTCCAGGGCGTGCGCGAACTCGCGGGCGACCGTCACCAGCTCGGTGAGGTTCTCCACCCGCGTGGCGTCCTGCGGGTCGTCGCTCTCCTCGAGCTCGGCGCGGTAGCCGGTGCGCTCGAGCACGGCCTCCAGGATCTCGGCGACCTCGTGCCCGGCCCCCTGCTCACCGTCGACCAGCTCGCGCAGCCCGTCGACCAGCTCGAGGAAGCCCACGATCGCGTTGCGGGACCGCGGGTTCAGCAGCGCCACCTTGCCCTCGGCGGCCTCGCGCAGCGCGACGTTGAACGAGATCCGCTCGCGGTCCGCGTGCGCCGTCACGCACGCCTCGGCCCGGTCGCCGATGCCGCGCTTGGGCACGTTGAGGATGCGCCGCAGGCTGACCGTGTCCTCCGGGTTGTTCAGCATCCGCAGGTAGGCCAGCGCGTCACGCACCTCGCGGCGCTCGTAGAACCGCACGCCGCCGACGACCCGGTACGGCAGCCCGAGCCGGACGAAGATCTCCTCGAACACCCGGGACTGGTTGTTGGTGCGGTAGAAGACCGCGACGCCGCCGTAGGTCAGGCCGGCGTCACCGTCCGCGGTGTCCATCAGCCGGTCGATCTCGCCGGCCACGAACGCGGCCTCGTCGTGGTCGTTGTCGCCGACGTAGCCGACGATCTTCTCGCCGTCGCCGAGCGCGGTCCACAGCCGCTTGTCCCGCCGGTTGGTGTTACGCGAGATCACGGCGTTGGCCGCCGACAGGATCGTCTGCGTGGAGCGGTAGTTCTGCTCCAGCATGATCGTGGTGGCCTGCGGGTAGTCCCGCTCGAACTCCACGATGTTGCGGATGGTGGCGCCGCGGAAGGCGTAGATCGACTGGTCCGCGTCGCCGACCACGCACAGCTCGCCGGGCTCGACCCCGTCCGCACCGGTGCCCACGAGCTCGCGCACCAGGGTGTACTGCGCGTGGTTGGTGTCCTGGTACTCGTCGACCAGCACGTGCCGGAACCGCCGCCGGTAGTACTCCGCCACGTCCGGGTGGGTCTGCAGCAGCTCGACCGTGCGCATGATCAGGTCATCGAAGTCGAACGCGTTGGCCAGGCCCAGCCGCCGCTGGTACTCGACGAACACCTCGGCGGCCCGGCGCTCGAAGTCGTTGGCCGCGGACTCGGTGGCCTCGTCCGGACCGACCAGCTCGTTCTTGAGGTTCGAGATGTGCGCGGCAAGGCCGCGGGCGGTGTAGCGCTTCGGGTCGAGGTCGAGATCGCGCGCCACCAGCGTGACCAGCCGGCGTGTGTCGTCGGCGTCGTAGACCGAGAAGCTCGACTTCATGCCGAGCGTGGCGGCGTCGCGGCGCAGCACCCGCACGCACATCGAGTGGAACGTCGACACCCACATCGCGTTGGCCCGCCGGCCGACCAGCTCGACCACGCGCTCGCGCATCTCGGCGGCGGCCTTGTTGGTGAACGTGATCGCCATGATCTGCCCGGGGTGCACGTCGCGCTCGGCGAGCAGATAGGCGATGCGTCTGGTGAGCACCCGCGTCTTGCCGGAGCCGGCGCCGGCCACCACGAGCAGCGGCGAGCCGGCGTGCTGGACGGCGCGACGCTGCTGGTCGTTGAGGTCGGCGAGCAGGTCCGCGGACCGTCGGCGAGACGGCTTGGCAGGGGCTTGCGGAGGCAATTCGAACAGAGTGCTCATCGTGTGGACAACGTTACCGGCCCGCCCCGACAACGACGGCGCGGCAAGCCGGGGGCAGGGTGGACAGTTCGCGAGTCGTGGTGCCAGAATCGATCCCGTGCGAACCCACGTCTTCGAGTTTTTTTACGGGAACCGGACTCCGGCTCCCGTCGTGGTGTAGCGCCCAGACAACGACAGCGAAGCCCCGGAGTCCGCGGACCCCGGGGCTTCGCTGGCTCGGGGACCGGGGCTCCGCAGAACAGAGGATCACGACATGCCCTCCACGACCCCGACCGCGGGAGACGACACGGCGAACGACCAGCCGACCCCGCCGGTGGCCTCCAACGGTGAGATCGCCGCGCTGCGCGAGGAGATCGACTGGCTCGACGCGGAGATCCTGCGCCTGGTGAAGCGCCGGATCGAGGTGTCCAGAACGATCGGCGCGGCGAGAATGGCCGCCGGCGGGCCACGAATCGTCTACAACCGGGAGATGGACGTGCTCGCGCGCTACCGCGAGCTGGGCCCGGAGGGTCGGCGGCTCGCGATGGCGCTGCTGGACCTCGGCCGCGGCCCGCTGGGTCGCTGAGGACCCGAGGTCGCTGAGAGAACGCTCAGTTTCAGGGTTGTCACCGATCCACAGGCGCCAGAATGCGGGCACACTGGAGTCATGCTCAACCTGATCGCCGTCATCATCGCCATCGCCGCGGTGGTGGCCACCCTCGCCCATTCGGGTTATCTGGCGCTGCTGAACTCGGCCGCGAGCAAGCGGGCCGGTGGAGCGCCGATCGCGCAGTACGTGCGGTCGCGCTGGCCGGTCGCCGGCGTTACCACGGCCGGGGCGCTGATCGCCTGGGCACTCACCAGCGCCGGCGGTTTCGCCGACGTGCTGGCGATCGTGCTCGCCGCCGGTTCCGGTGGCGTGGCGACCAAGGCGCTCCAGTCGACCCAGCAGCGATATCGCACCGGCGAGTAGCGCCGGAAGGCGCCCCTTCACCCGGTCGAGTGGAGTGGCACTGACATGCGCACCCCGGCTCTCAAACCGTGGGCAACCGCATACTCTGGGCGAGGTGAGCACTCCGATCCCCATCGAGAACGTGCGGTCGGCCCTGGTCGTCGCCGCTCACCCGGATGACATCGACTTCGGCGCCGCCGGCACGGTCGCACTCTGGACCGCCGCGGGCGTCGCCGTCACCTACTGCATCTGCACCTCCGGCGAAGCGAGCGGCGACCCCGATCGCGACGAGGCCGAGATGGCGCGCACCCGCGAGGCCGAGCAACGCGCGGCCGCCTCGCAGGTCGGCGTCGAGGACGTCGTCTTCCTCCATCACCCCGACGGCACGCTGACCGCGTCGATCGAGCTGCGCCGGGACATCACCCGCGTGATCCGCGACGTGCGCCCGGACCGCGTGCTCGCCTGGTCGCCCGAGATCAACTGGGAGCGGGTGCCCACCACGCACCCGGACCACCGCGCGTCCGGCGAGGCCGCGTTCGCCGCGGTGTTCCCCGACTCCCGCAACCCGCACGCCCACCGCGAGCTCCTCGACCGCGCGGGACTCGAGCCGTGGACCGTGCGCGAGCTGTGGATCACCGACGGGCCGGCGTCGCTGCGCAACCACGTCGTCGACGTCACCGAGACCTTCGACAAGAAGATGGCCGCGCTGCGCTCGCACGCCTCGCAGGTCGGTGACGGCGTCGAGCTGGAGCGGGCCCTGCGCGCGGCCTTCGGCGCCACCGCACGGGCGGCCGGCCTGGGCGAGGGCAGCTACGCCGAGGTCTTCCAGGTGGTCAGCACGGCCTGAGTTTTCTCGTGACGGTTGCATCGCGCAACGTCACGATCCCGAGGGAAAGAGGTCTCAGAGCCATGAACGGTGGGGGATGGCCCACGGTGGGCCCACGTCATGGCAGACACCGGCGGGGCTCGGTCAACTCGGCCTGGACCCCCGCAGTCCGACCGACCGAGGCCGGCCGGCTTCCGGCACACGCGAGGTTCGCCTGGGCACCGCCGCCGCGCGCGGACGATCTCACCGCCGAGGACACCTCGCCGATCGCACTGGTCCCCCGCCAGCGGGAGCCCGAGGCGGCGATCGTGCACGAAGTACCGGAGACCCCGCCGCGCGGCCTGCGCAAGTTCGACCTCGGCATCGTGCCGGCGTCGGTGACGCCGCCGCGCTCGTGGCGCAAGGCTGCCTGGTTCGCGGTCGGCACGTCCGCGGCCGTGGTCTGTGGCCTCGCGGTCGCCGCCGTGCGGTTCGTCGGCCAACCGCCGTCCAGCAACACCATCGACGCGCTGCCCGCGTTCCCGACCCAGGAGCTGGGCGCCCTGCCGGTCGACGAGACCACGGCCGCCTCACGAACCAGCACGACCAGCTCGAGCTCGCGTTCGTCCAGTGCCCGCCCCGACACGGCCAGCCGCACCCAGGACGGCCAGTCGTCCAGCCGGCCGCACTCGTCGGCGTCCGGATCGTCGTCCGGCACGACGATGTCAGACCCGACATCGAGCACGTGGACCACACTGACCCCGCCGCAGAGGACCACGGTCGGCCGGGCGCCGGTGACGCCGACCGACCCGGAAGCGATGGGCGACCGGACCGAGCAGTACTTCGCGCTGGTGACCGAGGACCCGCAGGCGGCCCACGAGCTGTGCACGGGAGGCATGGCGCGCGAGGGACCGGAGGGCATCGAGGCCAGGTACGGCGGCGTGGACCACGTGGAGGTCCAGCAGATCACGATCGACCGCAACACGGCCGAGACCACGAGCACCGTGAAGATCGTCCGCGAGGACGGCACGGAGACGGTCGAGCAGCGACAACTGACCTTCACCTGGGGCGGCGACCCCAAGATCAGCGACGACACACCGACCGCCTGACCGACCGTCCATAACCGACAACGCGGCGAAAAAGCAAGGCTTGGCCTGACATCACGGCCCGAGTACGTTGATCACGAGTTCGGCATCGGATGGACAACCGACCGCGAACGATTGTGGTGGCAATTGCTCCGATCGAGTGAAATATGCGCCCGTCCACCGACCCGTTCGTGTGATCCACTCCGAATAGCTGGCGTTCCGGGCGGGCAGCACGGTACCTAGTTGGCCCTCACGCAACGCACGAAGGGCCGCAGAAAGTGGATCGTCTGACGACCGGACGGCGCCACGTACGCGCCGGTTCGGTTTCCGTCACCGAGCTGATCAGCAGACAGGCCGCGGAACCCGAGTCCCCAACACCGGAGCCGGCCGAGACGACGGTGACGCTCGACGGGCCGGTCGAGCCCGAGGCAGGGCCGACCTCGCACCGCCGTCCGTCCTCGCGCGCCGCTCAGCTCGCGAAGATCACCAGCCTCGCCGTGGCCACGCTCGTGCTGTGTGGCGCCATCGGCGTGGCCTCCACCATCGCCCACCGGCGTGAGGCCGCCGAGCCCGCCCCCGAACGTCCCGCCGAGATCAGCGGCGAGCAGGCGCTGATGCCCGGCGAGCTCGACCGCACGCTCGCACCGACCCGGGCGACGGCCGCTCGCCCGCCCAGCCCCAAGCCGGTCACGACGACGCCGCGCGTGGCCGCCCCGCCGGCTGCGTCGGCCAGCACGCCGATGTCGGGCACCACCGCGTCGGACTCGTCGACCACCGTGGCACCGCAGTCCGATGTGGACGTTGTGAAGAAGTTCTACGACGTCGTGCCCACCGACCCCGCGCTCGCGTTCGACCTGCTCGCACCGGGACTGCTCGACTCCACGCTGGGCCAGTTCCTCGACTCCTGGTCGCTCGTCCGCTCGGTCGACGTGGTCGGCATCGAGAAGCGGGCCGACGGCGTGCTCGCGATGGTCCGGCTGCGCCTGGCCAACGGCGGTCAGCTGCAGCTGCAGCAGTTGCTGACCGTGGCCGAGTCGCCCCGGCGTATCGTGGGTGTCCGGCTGCTGTCGGCCCAGCGCAACTGATCCACTAAGCTGTCAAGCCATTGTGCACTGTGTGGTCCGCCTTCGTGTGCACAGAGTGAGGGCCTAGCCTGGTGCGGGTCGGCGTACGTGGGTACCCGTCGCGTTACGTGTGGCGATGAGCACGCCCGCCGCCAGCCCCGGGAGGTTTCTGTGACCTGCGGTCCAGGTATCTCCAGTTCCGGAGTCGGCACGAGCGAAGGCCCGCAGGCAGGGAGGGACTCGGCGCGATGACCGATGAGGGTCGCCTGGTGGCCGGGCGCTACAGGCTGGTCTACCGCATCGGTACCGGTGCGATGGGCGTGGTCTGGCAGGCGCATGACGAACGGCTGAACCGAACCGTCGCGGTCAAGAGACTCCTGCTCCAGCCGGGCCTGCCGCCGGACGAGGCGCAGGAGGCCGTCGAGCGCTGCATGCGCGAGGGCCGGATCGCCGCGAAGCTGCACCATCCCAACGCCATCGCGGTCTTCGACGTCGTGGACGAGCACGGCGCGCCCTGTCTGATCATGGAGTACCTGCCCTCCAAGAGCCTCGCGATGGTGATGGCCGAGCGCGGCCCGCTGCCCGCCCGCGAGGTCGCTCGGGTCGGCGCGCAGTCGGCGGC
>NZ_JBOHGB010000197.1:0-11019 GCF_050699935.1 Actinophytocola sp. | reverse complement strand
CGGGACTGTTCCAAGATCGGTGTTTCCGGCCCGACACGCCGGGCCGAAGGTCTGGCGGGATGGGCACTGTGAGTGATGACATCGGACCTTGTGAGTCCACGCAAGCGTGACAAGCCGGCGCGAGAGCTGTCGCCGGAACAGGCCGCCGCGGCGGCGATGGTGGCCGAGGCGAAGGCGCGGGGGCTGGCGTTGACCGGCCCGGATGGCCTGCTGAAGTTGTTCACGAAGAACGTGCTGGAGACCGCGCTCAACGAGGAGATGACCGAGCACCTCGGTCATGAAAAGAATCAGGCTGCGCCGGATCGAGAATCAACCAATGTGCGGAACGGTGCGCGGTCGAAGAGTGTGGTCTCGGACGCCGCAGGCGAGGTCGAGATCAACGTGCCGCGGGATCGTGAGAGCACGTTCGAACCGCAGATCGTGAAGAAGCGGCAGCGTCGGCTCACGGATGTGGACGAGATCGTTCTGTCGTTGTATGCGAAAGGAATGACCACCGGGGAGATCTCCGCGCATTTCGCGGAGATCTATGGTGCGTCGGTCAGCAAGGAAACGGTTTCGCGGATCACCGACAAAGTCGTCGCGGAGATGAATGAGTGGGCCAGTCGCCCGCTCGACGCGATCCACGTCAAGGTCCGTGACGGCCAGGTGGCCAACCGGCCCGTCTACGCCGCCATCGGGGTGACCGTGGACGGCTGCAAGGACGTGCTGGGCTTGTGGATGGGCACCGGTGGTGAGGGCGCGAAGTTCTGGATGAGTGTGCTGGTCGACCTGAAGAACCGTGGCGTCCGGGATGTGCTCTTCCTTGTCTGCGACGGCCTGAAAGGTCTCCCAGAAGTCGTCGGCAATGTGTGGCCGCAAACCATTGTCCAAACCTGCGTCGTTCACCTGATCCGGAACACGTTCCGGCTCGTGGCACGCCAGGATTGGGACGCGGTGAAACGGGACATCAAACCTATCTACACCGCACCCAGTCCCGACGCCGCTCTCATCGCACTGGACGAACTCGAGGAGAAATGGAGGAAGAAATACGGGGCGATGATCCGGCTCTGGCGCAACGCCTGGGAAGAGTTCATCCCGTTCCTCGACTACGACATCGAGATCCGCCGGATGATCTGCTCCACCAATGCGATCGAATCCTTGAACGCCCGCTACCGGCGGGCGATCCGCGCACGGGGGCATTTCCCGACCGAGCAGGCAGCAATGAAGTGTCTGTATCTTGTGACCCGCAGCCTGGACCCGACCGGGACAGGCCGCACCAGATGGACGATGCGCTGGAAGCCCGTACTCAACGCGTTCGCCATCACCTTCGGCGACCGCTGGCCGGGAGCCGAAACCTACTGATCAACAACGCCGGAAACACCGATCATGGGATAGACCCGGCTGGCCGGCACCAAGGCGACCGCCTCGCCGTTGAAGGCCACCCATCCTCGGTACGGGAGTGGCTCGCACGCGCGGGCGGCTCACGGCCGCACCCCCGCCACCCGCACCCGCACCGGCCCCGGTTCGGCGCCGGTGCAGCGCAGCACGGTCGCCGCCGGCGCGCAGCGCAGCGACGGGCTCGACTCCACCCGAACCGCCCGCCCGGCGAACCAGCCGGTTGCCGGCAGGAACAGCTCGGTGGCGCCGCTGCCGGGAACGTTGCGCCAGGCGAGCTCGACCCGGTCGGCGGTCACCGACAGCGCGAGCGGAACGCCGGCGATCCGGGACGGGTACGGCCGGGGGTGGAACGTCGGCCGCAGTCGCCCGGCGTCGTCGACGATGCTCAGGTCCTCCCCGTTCCAGCCGTCCTTCGCGGCCGGCGTCCAGCCCGGGGTGTAGTTCCACTGGGCGCCGGACGCGAGATGCTCGTCGAGTCTCCGGTACTGCAGGTCGACGTAGTCCGCGCCGCTGGTCGCGGTGGCGCCGATGCCGAACTCACCGACGAACAGCGGCACCCCCCACTCGGCGGCCTTGCCGGTCATCGCGGCGAACGCGCGGTCGGTCGCCGCGGTCGACCCGGACCAGGCGTTCGCGGCCAGCGCCAGGCCGTCGTAGAAGTGCGGAGCGTAGGCGTAGTTGCCGAACTCCGGTGCGGGCAGGCCGGTCTGGTTGCCGCCGTTGGTGGTGACGTGGCCCTCGACGAACATGATCGCCGACGGGTGCACCGACCGGATCGCCTCGGCCGCGTCCCGGTAGAGCGGGGCCAGCTCGCTGTCCTCCCGGCCCCACGGCTCGTTGAGCAGGTCGTAGCCGATCACGTTAGGGACCGTGCGGAACGCGTCGGCCATCCGGCGCACCATGTTCAGGTAGGCCGTGCGTACCCCGTCGGCGTCGGCGTAGAAGTCGCCGAACGACGCGTGCATGTCCGGGTCGAGCGCCATCTTCACCGCCCAGTCGGCGCAGTCCGGCCCGTTGTCCGGGCGGTCGGGCACCGCCGAGGCGGACATCGCCCACAGCGGGAACCCGTCGCCGCACCCGCCGGCCAGGTTGCGGGCGAAGCCGTCCTGATGGAAGTCGACGATCACGTACATGCCGCGGCGGCTCGCCGCGTCCGCGATGCCGACCATCGCCGACAGGTAGTCCTCGCGGTACCGCCCGGGCTCCGGCTCGTAGGCCTCCCAGCCGACCACCAGCCGGATCACGTTGATCCCCCACCCGGGCAGCGGGTCGAGCGTCGCCGGGTCGGTGATCGGCACGAACGGCGGCACCTTTGCGTTGCCGGCCACGTTCACCCCGCGTAGCAGCACCACCCGCCCCGCGGAGTCGACGAAGTGGCCACCGGAGACACGCAGCGGCGCAGCGGGTTCGGCGCGGCCCGAGCGGAACTCGGCAATCTGGGCGCGCAGCTCGGTGTACCCCGGCTTGGCCGTGCGGTCGGTGCGCACCACCCCGAAGTGCGCCTCGATCGTGCCGATCGGGTCGGCGTAGCACGAGTCGCGCCCGGTGTCGGAGTCGTCCAGCTCATACCAGTTGGCCAGTACGAACGGCACGCCACGGGTGACCGCCGGGTCGGCGAGCTTGGCCCGCAGCTTCGGCAGCTGGTCGCGGATCCAGTCCCGCTGGCCGGTCTCGCCGTTCCAGGCCGGGGCGCAGCCGGCGGTGGAGTACCCGGTCTCCATCACCGCGACCGCCTTGCCGTGCCGCTGGCCGGCGGCGAACAGCCGGTCCAGGATGTTCCCGCCCCAGTCCCCGGCCGACCACGTGTCCGGGTAATGGTCGATGGCCAGCACGTCGATTGCCGCCGCGGCGCCGTTGGTTAGGTAGTAGTCGAGGTCGCAGCTCCAGTTGGGGCACGTCGGGGCGTCGTGCCCGTCGACCAGGACGTTGACGATCGTGCGCGCGCTCTGGTCGGCGCCGGCCAGCCCGGCGCGCCCGGCGCGGAACAGCGCGATGTCGCCCGCGCCGTCCACCCAGTCGTTGACGTGGTTCGGCTCGTTCCACACCTGGTAGAGGTCGACGAGGTCACCGACCGCGCCGGCGACGCGTTCGGCGTACCCGCCGAATGCCGCCGTGAACGCGTCGCGGTGGCCGGAGTCGTAGAGCTGCCGGGCCCAGCCGGGCGCGCCGGAGAGGATCACCACGACCCCGAGCCCGCGGTCGCGCGCCGCTTCGGCGTACCACCGGTAGTAGTCGAGCGCGGCCGCGTCGAAGACGTCGCGCCGCGGCTCGACGCTCGACCACCAGAAGTCGGTGCGCACGTAGCGAGCACCGAGCGCGGCGATCCGGTCGAGGTCACCGGCCACCGTGGCCGTGTCGTCGGTCGGCCACACGTGCCGGGCGACCGCCCACGGTGTGTCCGGAGCCTCGGCCGGGGCCGCGGTGGCCAGGTCGGGTGCCGCCCCACCGGAAAGCCCGACCGCGGTCACGACGGCCATCGCAACGATCATCCACTGTGGACTTCGCAATGCCTTCTCCTCTCGCCGGCCGTGGGCGGTCACCGCCTCACGTGAGGCTCATCCGGGGTTAGGGCGTCGTCCTCGAGCACGTTGCCGTCGCGGTCGCTGCCGTCGTAGACGTTGTCGTCGCCATAGCCGACCGTGCCGTCCACGTGGCTGTTGCCGAGGTTCTCGAAGATCGTGTCGGAGACGACGTCGCCGTCGACGCGCACGATGCGCAGCGCCCCGGTGCCGTAGTTGCGGACTCGCGAGGCCCGCACCCCGAGGCTGGGCCCTCCTCGGTGCGCATCGACACGAAGGACAGTCGATCCTCGCCGGGCTCGATGTGGATCGTCGCCTCGGTGCTGTCGGAGATGGAGACATCGGTCATGGCCTCGTCGGCGTAGGCCGAGTCCAGAAACGCCGTCGCCGGCAGGGCCGAGGCGGACGCGGCCAGCGCCACGCCGTACCTCACGCGACGGCCGCGACGCGGCCGGTCGGTGTTCATGATCCGCTTCTCACGTTGACGTCGCAGTCGGGTCATCGCATGACAGCTCACGACGAACCTCCCCGGTGGCCGCCGACAGTGATGTGCCACGCCCGCCAACCGCGGCTTCACGGCCGGCGAGTGTCGACCACCCTCTCCACCCAGAGTTACACGTGCGTTACACGGCACCAGCCAGCGTGATCACCACGGCTCGCCAGGTGCGGCCGCTCGGCGACGGAGCCGGCAACCGCCAGCCCACGCGGAATGCCACACCCAAAGGGTCTACCCATGATCGGTGTTTCAGCGTTCCGGGTCGGAATAGCGCGAGGGTTAGGGCTCGATGACATGGCGACGATCGGGTTTGCCGTCCGTGGGGGCCTGGCTGTAGTCGCCGAAGGGTCCGTCGCGTCGGGCCACCGCGGCGCCGACACCGTCGGTCTCGGCGAGTTCGATGAAGCGATGCGCGTCGGGAGTGTTGCGCATGAGGCCATCGAGAATCGGGCCGAGGGTCTGAGTGGAGGCAAGGCCCATGTTGTCGTAAGCCTGGTTGACGATCAGCTTCATCGCTGCCAGCTGTGAGGCCGGGATGCTGGCCAGCCGCGCGGCCGTGTCCGCGACCTCGGCCTCCAGTTCCTCGAATGGGACGGCCTTATTGATCAGTCCGATGTCGGCGGCCTCGCTGCCGCTGAGCGGCTTGCCCGTCAGCGCGTACTCCTTCGCCCGGGTCAGGCCGAGTCGGTAGATCCACATGCCGGACAGGTAGGCGCCCCACAGCCGCGAATACGGCGTGCCGAGCTGGGCGTCGGTGGCGGCGATGACGAGGTCGGCGCACAGCGCGGTGTCGCTGCCGCCCCCGACGCACCATCCGTGCACCTGGGCGATGACCGGCTTGGGGCATCGCCACATGGACATGAACCGTTGGGTCGGCCCGAAGCCGAAGGTGCCCTGGAAATCCTTGCCCGGGTCCCACTTGCCGTCGGTTGTGAGGTCGTCGTCCCAGTGATGGAACCCGCCGCCGAAGTCGTAGCCGGCGCAGAACGCCCGACCGGCTCCGCGCACGACGACCACCTTCACCGACTGGTCGTGCACCGCAGCGGTGATGGCGTTCTCGAACTCCTCGGGCATCGGCGGCACGATCGTGTTCAGGTGATCCGGTCGGTTCAGGGTGATTGTCGCTACCGCGTTCGCCACGTCGAGGAGAATCGTCTCGTAGGTCATGGCCACACCCCTACCACCAAGTCGGGCTATTGCCTATTCGTTGGTCTATGTGCGGATGTCGGTTTCGAGTTCGGTGATTGTGACATCCCGGTCGCCGAGGCAGGACACGAGAAGGCTTCGCCGCAGCCGGCATCCGGCCGGTCGTCGGCACGTAGCTCCCGCACGAACAAGCCTCACGTACGCTCGCCAACGACATCGACGCCACCGGACTACGTGGCGAGATAGTGCTCCGGCTGAACAACGGCTCCTTGTCTTCAGCTCATCGCCTCCAATGCCTGGAAGCTCTGGCTCACGCGTTCAGGCCGGTCGTTACCGACCGAGCGAAGGTTCACTCACGTTTACCCGAATGTCAGCTGCCCGGTTTGGCCGATCACCGTGGCCGACGCGCCGAGGCTGTACCGGGTGGCCGCGGGGGAGCGCGGAGATATCCACCGGCGCACAGCGTCCGGTCACGCCGATGCGAGCTGCGCCTGAGGTGGCTGCCACTCTGACGGAGTGAGGACGAGGTGGGATGAGACCTCGCACCGGGTGCACGAGTGGACGAACGGCCAGGCGCAGTCGGAACGTCTGGCGGTGCAGATTTTGCTCGCAGAGGGCTTCATACGACACGGGAGGCCCCGATGCGTCCCGAACGTCTGCCGGCCAGCCGAGCGCGCCGGACAGCGACGTTCGAGTTTGGTCCAAGTGACGTCGCCCGGGACTGGAGCAAGTTCGGCGACTCGGTTCTTACAATGTGGCTCCTCGCCGCCGATCATCACGTCGCGGCTATTCGTCCACGTGGAGGTAGGTCTTGTTAGACCCGCAGCGCCTTGTTCGTGAATTTGACCCAACCGTACCCATCGACGCGGCCTGGACTCCGCCCAAGAGCTGGTATCTCGATCCTGCCATGCATGACCACGAGGTCGCCCGGATCTTCACGCAGAACTGGCTTCCGGTGTGCCGCATCGAGCAGGTGGCCGAACCGGGCGACTACGTCACCGGCACCCTGCTGGGCAATCCCTATGTCGTGGTCCGCGGTACCGACGGGGAGCTGCGTGCCTTCCACAATGTGTGCAGCCATCACGGGGCGGAAGTCGTCAATGGAGCGGGGCGGTGCAAGGAGTTGCGCTGCGGCTATCACGGCTGGACCTACGGCCTCGACGGGATGCTGAGCCGGATACCTGGGGCGGGCCGGCTGGCCGGGTTCGACCCGCGGCGGCTCGGCCTGACCGCGATCGCGGTGGCGTCCTGGAGCCCGCTGGTGTTCCTCCGCCTGGCCGGTGAGCCCGGCGCCCGTGACCTGTCCGGCGACGTCCAGACGCTTCGCGACTACCTGGAACCACCCGACCTCGCGAGGCTGACCTGGGTCGACCGGCGGGAATATGCCATCCGGTGCAACTGGAAGGTCTTCGTCGAGAACTCCCTCGACGGCGGCTATCACGTGCCGTACGTCCATCCGCGACTGTCCGGCGGGCTCGCCATGGAGGGATACACCACGGACGTGCTGCCCCGCACCGTCGTGCAGACGTGCGCCGCCAACGGCGACGACGACCGGCTCGGCAAAGAGGTCACGTACGGTTGGCTGTTCCCGAACTTCTTCGTCAACCGGTACGGCACGATGGTCGACACCAATATCGTGCTGCCGATGACCCATGACACCTGTGTCGTCATCTTCGACTGGTTCCATGACCCGGACTCGCAGCCGGTGGCGGGCCTCGAGGCAGCCATCGCCGAGAGCGACGAAGTGCAGCGACAGGACGTGCTCGTGTGCGAGTCCGTGCAGCGGGGGCTCGCGTCGATCGCGTACGACCGGGGCCGGTATTCCCCGGTGTTCGAAAGCGCCGTGCATGCCTTCCACTCGTTGCTGTGGGAAGAGCTCACATGATCCGGCCACTGTGGCACCTTGCGCTCGGCTACTGCGCGCTGGTCTGGGGCGCGACGTTCTACATCGTGAAGGAGGCCGTCACCGTCGTTGACCCGGTGGCGATGGTGGCCTACCGGTTCCTGCTGGCCGCGCTCCTGCTGTTGCCCGTGGTGCTGCTGCCATTCGCCAGGGCTTCCCTGCGCGATTCCCGCACGCTGCGGTGCGGCGCGATCCTCGGGGCCTTCCTCGGCACGTCGTACCTCACCCAGACGGTGGGCCTGAAGTACACGTCCGCGGCGAACTCCGGCTTCATCACCGGACTGTTCGTCATTTTCGTCCCGCTGTTCCTCCTGATCTTCCTACGCCGCCCGCTGTCCGCGACGCAATGGGTGGCGTGTGGAGTCGCCGTGCTCGGGCTGTGGCTGCTGACCGGGGGCGGCCTCGCATTCAACCTCGGCGACGGCCTCACCGTGCTCACCGCCATGGCGTACGCCGGCCAGGTCCTCGCCGCCGACCGCTTCGCCCGCACCGACGCCAACCCCCTCGTCCTCGCGTTCCACCAGTTCTGGATCATCGGGGTCGGGTCGCTCGCCTTGAGCTTGCTACTGGCGCGGCCGCTGGACGTGCGCACCGAGGGCGCCCTGTGGGCGATCCTCCTGCTGACCCTGCTGCCCACCTTGTCCGCGTTCGTCATCCAGCTCTTCGCGCAGCGCCACGTGCCGGCCATGACCGCGACCATGATCTTCCTGCTGGAGCCGGTCTTCGCCGCGTTGTTCGCCTGGACCGCCGGGGGCGAGCGGTTCTCGGCGATACCCGCCGCCGGCGGAGCCCTCATCGTGGTAGCCATGGCATGGACGGAATGGACGAAGCCAAGGGAACCCGAACCACTCACCGACGAGACGCCGACCGCCGAGGCCGCGCCGACCAGAGTGACCGATCCCTAAGAAGATGACGTTCTCTTTCGCGGCAACGAAATCCAGCGTACCGAGGTGCGCGATGGTGTCGCGGTCGAGACCGCGGACGTAGGTCGAAATCGGACTCCTCCAACGACTTGCGGGGCCGGGAACCGCGCGGCGCGGATGCGGCCCTCCCCGCTGGGGGACTCGCGGGCGGAGACTTCCCGGTAGACAGGAGACGAGGAACTCCTCGTGCGTCCAGGGTTTGTGCGGGCTCGCTCGGCCAGCCGAGCAACTGACTCGCGCAGGGTGGGCGCCTTCGGCGCCCGGGGAGGTAGGCGACCTCGGCGGTCAGATCCCGCTTGGTCTTGGTGGGCATCAGGCGACCCCGCCATCGATGGCTCCGTCGACCTGGTCAAGGCCGTGTGGCCGCCGGACCGGGAGCCACCAGGATGAGCTGTGGACTCCGACAGGCGTGATGTCGCCGACCTGGCGTTCGCCGTCGATCCGACTCCGCATCCGGTCGGCCACCAGTTCGCCATGCTGGCCACATCGGGAACTGAGTGGGCAGGAGGAGACTCCACCTACGCGGTCGATCTGGCCGGCGAACGGTGGGTGCACAACTGCATCGTGGCCGATGACGTGGCAGGCGGGGAACTGTGAACGGTGCTCGGCGGCACACCGTCCGAGCCAGACTCCCTCGTGAGCCCGCCGGCCGAAGTCGGGCCGGACGGACTGTCGCGGTGGTTGTGAACCGGGCACGCCGTCGACGATCCGACCGCGTGGTCGAGCTGGCCCTGCGGATGCCGGCCCGATTCCCGGCCGAACCAAGCCTCGGCGTACTCAAGTACGTCCTGAAGCGCGCGGTGCCGCGGACCTGGGGTGGCGGCGGGCCCCTCGCCGACAGTGTGCTGCGGTACAAGGTCGGGCTGGCGGCGCAAACCCAAGGCCACTCAGCCGGTGCGAAAATCCCAAATCGCTCCGAACTCCCATTTGCTGTCGGCGAAGTGAAGTCAGGTGCCATCGGCGCGACCGTATGTGGTGCCGCGGTCGGCGGTCTTGACGTGGCCTGGGCCGGGGTCCTAACCAGCGGACGGAGTGGGCTCGGTGGCCAGGAGCGCGGCCACGTCGGCGGCGCGCGCGGAGCCGGCCTCCGCGAGCAGCATGTGTGCGCGGTGCCAGTGGTCGTGGGCGCGGTCCGGATCGCCGGCGCGGTGCCAGGCGTGGCCGAGGGTGATGGCGACCCGAGCCTCGCCGAGGACATGGCCCGTCTCGAGATGCATCGCCAGCGCACGCTCGCCCACCTTGATCGCCTGGTCGATGTCGGCCTGGGCCAGACGCAGTTCGGCGAGTACCGCCCGGGCCCAGGCCTCCAGGAGTCGGTACCCGGTGCCGGTCAGGGCGGCGAACGCCTGCCGGAGATGATGGTCGGCCCGGTCGTGGTCACCGAGCCGCAGGTATGCGGCGGCCAGACCGATGAGTGCCTCGACCCGGCACATCGGGATGCCCTCATCGCCTGCGCTTTCTCCGCCGGCCACACGCAACGCGTCCCGGCAGGCGTCGACGGCCCGCTCGGGACTGGCGCGCTCGAGTTCGACGGCCGCCAGCGCGGTGTGCGCGTCGACCTCCGACCACCGGTGTCCCTTCTCCCGGGCCAGCTCGATCGCCGTGGTGGCCAGCTCCGCGGCGTGCTCGTCGCGGCCGGTGGCCAGGTGCACGAGGGCAAGCCAGCGCCGGGTGTCGCAGATCCCGGTAGCGCTGTCGATGTCCACGCTCAGCTCCCGGGCCCGGTCGAGGTGACCGAGTGCGCGGTCGAGATGGCCGGCCAGGTACTCGATGGTGCCCAGGTTGATCAGGTTGATCACCTGGCCGTGCCGCGAGTCCAGCTCGGTGTTCATGGCCAGCGCCCGCCGCGAGTACTCGGCCGCCTGGCGCACCTCACCCAGGTCGACGCAGATCGAGCCGAGCGTGCTCAGCGCGGCGGCCTGGCCGGGCCGCCACCCGGTCCGCTCGCACACCGCCAGCGCCTGCCGTATGTGGCCGACGCCGGCGCGCCCGTTGCCGGCGCGGGCGCTCGCCATCCCGAGCAGGTACAGCGCCGGGGCCTCACCGCCGGCCCAGCCGGCCTGCCGGACCAGGGCCAGCGTCGTCGCGGCGTGGTCGACGGCCTGCCGGTAGCGGTCCTGGCGCCAGGCGAGGCCGGCGAGGCCAAGCTGGCATGCCGCCTGCGCGCGTAGGTCCCCGGCGGCCCGGGCGGCGGTGAGGCCGGCGCCCGCGGTCCGGGCCCAGTCGGTGAGCTGGATCCGCAGCCAGAAGTAGCCACGCAGGTTGTCGGCGAGCTGCCAGGCCCAGGCGTGCTGGCCCTCGTTCGCGGCGTGCTCGACGGCCGCGACCAGGTTGGCGCGCTCGGCGTCCAGCCACGCCAACGCCGCGACCGGGTCGCCGGGGGACGCCTCCGCTCCGGTGCCGTCTTCGTGCTGGCGCAGCCGGAGCACCTGTGGGAAGACCGCTTGGGCCGCGGTGTCGGTGCGCGCCAGGTAGAACTCGTAGAGCCGGGCGACCGCGGCGTCGCGATCGTGGGCGGCATCCTCGCGCCGCGCCCGGTCGGCGGCGTACCGGCGGAGCAGGTCGTGGCAGGCGTACCGGCCGTGCGCCACCTCGTCGACCAGGTGCGCGCCGGCGAGGGCCGCCAGCCGACGGCCGGCCTCCGCGGTCGTGGTG
>NZ_JBOHGB010000196.1:0-11085 GCF_050699935.1 Actinophytocola sp. | reverse complement strand
GCTCGTCGACCCGGCGCCCGCGCTGGTCTCGCAGGTCGGCAGCTCGCCCAACCTGCCGCTCGGCGCGCTCGCGCCCTGCCTCGAGGACCGCGGCGTGGTGCTCGACGCCATCCAGGTCATCTGGCACTGCTACCCCGGCAGCGCCGCACTGCCGGCGAACTCCCCCGCGCTCGCCTCGTACATGGAGGTGCTCGGCCCGCTGCCGGCCGCCGCCCGGCGCACCACCTGGGTCGCGGTCCGGCTGGACCCGCGCCGCTGCCCGGCGGCCGTGCGCGAGCGCGGCGGCGGCGTACTCGGCGCGCACCGGGCGCTGATCGGCGCGCTGTCCCGGGTACGCAACGCGCTCGAGTCGCGCGGCGTGACCACCCGGCCGCTCGACCCGGACGAGCTGCTCAAGGCCGGCATCTCGGCCGCCGAGCTCACCGCGGTCGCCGGCTCCAACCAGCGGGTCGGGCTGCGCGAGCGGTGGACCGGCGTGACCGCGGCCGGCGTCGGGCACGCCAGCTACGCGATCACCGGCTGGTCGCGCGGCAAGACGGCGCAGAGCCTGAACGCGCTCACCGGCGTGCGCGCACTGTCCTCGACGGTCGCCGTGTCGATCTCGCCCGGCAGCGACGACAACCAGGTCGGCATGCGCGGGCTGGTCCGCGTCAGCGCCCGCACCCCGGGCGAGCTCGAGTACGCCGACGGCCGGCTGTCCGCGATCTCCGACCGGCTGGGCATCACGCTCACCCCGCTGCGCGGCCTGCAGGTCGCCGGCCTCGCCGCGACGCTGCCGCTGGGAGGGCGGGCGTGAGCGGGAGTGAGGGAGCGTCCGCCGTCTGGACGCAGGTGCGCGCGCAGGCGCGAGGAACGAGCGCCGAGCACGCGACGAGGGAAGACGGCGGTCAAGCGACCGAACGGAGCGAACCATGGGCACTGTGACCGGTTCGAGCAGGCTGCTGGACACCCAGTACGGGGCCGGGCTGAGCCAGGAGTTCCTGGTGCCGCCCGCGATGCTCGACGCGGTCAGCCCGAGCGGCGACCGCGGCGGCATGATGCTCGGCTCGGGCATGCAGGGCGAGCCGCTGACGATCTCCGCGCTGCGCCCCGCGCCGACCAGGATCGTGCTCGTCGGCGGCTTGTACATGGCGCGGCAGGTGGCGCTGCGGGCGATGGCCGTCGGCGCGTGGGTGGTCGTCGCGACGGGTCGCCCGGACGCGTGGCACCTGCTGCAGAAGGCCGCCGGCAACGGGCCCGACGGGCGCCCGGCACCGCTCGTGCAGATCCGCCGGCTGAGCCCGGTCGAGCTGCCCCGCCCGTCCGAGGACGGGCCGCTGCTCGTCGTGCACGACGGCGGGCCGACCCCGCAGGAGCTGTTCCCACCCCGCTCGCCGTGGCAGACCACGGTCTACGTGCTGCCGTACATGCACCCGCAGGCCGGGGCCACCGCGAACGCGGCCGACCTCGTGCTGCTCCAGCGGCTGCCGGTCGGCCAGGCACAGCTCGCCGCGCGCATCTGGCGGCTGCCCCCGCCGATGGTGCACCAGCTGACCAACCTCGCCGACGATCAGGTCGTCGCGCTCGGACGCAACCTGTGGAAGCCGCTTCGGCTGGTCACCACGAAGAAGGAGCAGGCGATCCTCGGGCCGGTGCGCAGGGGCGACTAGGGCAACCGCACCAGAGGGCGAAAGCCCCGTTTCGGGACGCGGCGAGGCCGATTGTTCCCGCCAGCGAATATGTTCACAGTTCCCGACTTTCGTCGGGTGTCAAGGGATCTTGGGTGAACGATCGTTGACGGTGTCCGCTCGCGGACGGAATTTCCCCCACGTCTCCGGTGGCATGAGGGCTACTGCCGGTGACGTCCCTGCAGGAGGAGAGACATGGAACAGTCACGTCGCAGGACTGTGGCGCGCCTGGGCGGGCTCGGGGCGGTCGCGGCCGTCGCCGTCAGCCTCGCGGTCGTCGCGACTGCGCCGGCCGGTGCCGCCGACGAGGGCCAGGTACTCGGCGCCGACTCGGCGACCGCGATCGAAGGCAGCTACATCGTCAAGTTCAAGGACGGCGCCGCGGCGCGGGCTGCCGACACGGCCGCCCAGTACGACGGCACGGTCACCCGGACGTTCACCGCGGCCATGCAAGGCTTCTCGGCACAGATGAGCGAGCAGGACGCCAAGCGCCTCGCCGCCGACCCGGCCGTCGAGTTCGTGCAGCAGAACCAGACCGTCAAGCTCGTCGAGGACCAGCCGAACCCGCCGTCGTGGGGCCTGGACCGCGTCGACCAGCGCGACCTGCCACTGGACAGCAACTACTCGTACGCGACCACCGCCGCCAACGTGCACGCGTACGTGATCGACACCGGCATCGAGACCACGCACCCGGACTTCGGCGGGCGCGCCGCGCACGGCTTCGACGCGGTGGACAACGACGACGACGCCACCGACTGCCACGGCCACGGCACGCACGTGGCGGGCACGGTCGGCGGCACCGCCCACGGCCTGGCCAAGGAGGCCGCGCTCGTCGCCGTGCGGGTGCTGAGCTGCTCCGGCTCGGGCACGACCGAGCAGGTCGTCGCCGGCATCGACTGGGTCACCCAGAACGCCGTCAAGCCGGCCGTCGCGAACATGAGCCTCGGCGGCGGCGTCGACGCGGCCATCGACTCGGCCGTGCAGGCGTCGATCGCGTCCGGCGTCACCTACGCGATCGCGTCCGGCAACTCCAGCGCCGACGCGTGCAACTTCTCCCCGGCCCGGGTGCCCGAGGCCATCACCGTCAACGCGACCGACCTCAACGACGCGCAGGCCTCCTTCTCCAACTTCGGCACCTGCACCGACATCTACGCGCCGGGCGTGGACATCACGTCGAGCTGGCTGGACGGCGGCACCAACACGATCAGCGGCACCTCGATGGCCACGCCGCACGTGGCCGGCGCGGCCGCGCTGTTCCTGGCCGACAACCCCGAGGCGGCCCCGGCCGACGTGGCCACCGCGCTGACCACCAACGGCACGCCGGACAAGGTCACCAACCCGGGCGAGGGCTCGCCGAACGTGCTGCTCTTCACCGGCTCCGGGGACGGCAACCCGCCGCCTCCGCCCCCGCCCCCGCCGCCGCCGACGGGCTGCGACGCCGCGCCCAACACCAACCGAGTGTCCATTCCGGACGCCGGCGACGCGGTGACCAGCGCGACCGAGATCGCTGGCTGCGAGGGCAACGCCGGCGCGTCGAGCACCGTGGCCGTGGACATCGCCCACACCTACCGCGGTGACCTGGTGATCGACCTGGTCTCGCCGAGTGGCCAGACCTACCGTCTGAAGGACTCCGACGGCTTCGACGGTGGCGACGACGTCAACGAGACGTTCACCGTCGACCTCAGCGGTGAGACCGCCAACGGCACATGGACGCTGAGCGTGCAGGACGTGTTCTCCATCGACACCGGCACACTCAACGGCTGGACGCTCGACCTGTAGATCCAGCAGCACCCCGGGGCCGCCTCCGTCCTACGACGGGGGCGGCCTTGTCGTGTGCGGGACGCGGCGGCCGGAGCAATTCGCTCGGCCGGACGGTCGAACTTCTTCCCAGCAGCGTCCATACGTTCATAAGTCGCACAGCGAACACGCCTGGCTCTCTTGCGTCACCACGGTATCCGGGCGAATGTTGATGTGTCCGCCCTGCGGACACTCCACCTCTCCGTCCACAGCCGACGCCCAACGAGGGCTGGGTCGAGGCTGTGCCCTGCGCAAAGGAGACCGGCCATGAGACTGACCCGCCTGATCTCGAAGAGACGCGCCCGCACGGCGTCGCTCGCCGCGGTGACCGCCGTCGCGCTGAGCGTGGGCCTCGGTGCCACGGTGGCCCAGGCCGCGGAGGGCCAGATCCTCTACGCCGGCTCCGCGGACGCGATCGAGGGCAGCTACGTCGTGGTGTTCAAGGACTCGACGATGTCCGCGCGGGCGGTCGCCGACCAGGTGGCGAGCACGGCCGCCGAGTACGGCAGCGAGGTCTCCCACACCTACCGATCCGCCCTGCGCGGCTTCGCCGGCACGATGAGCGAGCAGGCCGCCCGCCGGCTCGCCGCCGACCCCGGCGTCGCGTACGTACAGCAGAACCGGACCGTCCACCTGACGACCGACCAGCCGAACCCGCCGTCGTGGGGGCTGGACCGCGTCGACCAGCGTGACCTCCCGCTGGACGCCAACTACTCGTACTCGACCACCGCGAGCGACGTCACCGCGTACGTGATCGACACGGGCATCCGCACCACACACCAGGACTTCGGCGGCCGCGCCACCTGGGGCACCAACACCACCGGGGACGGCAACGACACCGACTGCAACGGGCACGGCACGCACGTCGCGGGCACCATCGGCGGCACCTCCCACGGCCTTGCCAAGGAGGTCGACCTGGTCGCCGTCAAGGTGCTCAACTGCGCCGGCTCCGGCTCGTTCGCCGGCGTCACGGCCGGCATCGACTGGGTGACCCAGCACCACACCTCCGGCCCGGCCGTGGCGAACATGAGCCTCGGCGCCCAGGGCTCGGACGCGGCCACCGAGAACGCCGTCCGGAACTCGATCAACGACGGCGTCACCTACGGCATCGCGTCCGGCAACTCGAACGCGGACGCGTGCAACTTCACCCCGGCGCGGGTCACCGAGGCGATCACGGTGAACGCCTCCACCCGGACCGACGCCCGCGCGTCGTTCTCGAACTTCGGCACCTGCTCGGACATCTTCGCGCCGGGCCAGGAGATCACGTCGGCGTGGAACACGAACGACACCGCGACCAACACGATCAGCGGCACCTCGATGGCCACCCCGCACGTGGTGGGCGCCGCGGCGCTCTACCTCGCCGCCAACCCGGCCGCGTCCCCGGCGGCCGTACAGGACGCGATGAAGGCCGCGGCCACCCCGGACAAGATCACGAACCCGGGCACCGGCTCGCCGAACCTGTTGCTGTTCACCGGTTCCGGCGGCACGACCCCACCGGACGGCTGCGACCCGGTGACCAACCGCGCCAACGTCAGGATCATCGACAACGCGACGGTGAGCAGCCCGATCACGATCTCGGGCTGCACCGGCAACGGCAGCGCGTCGGCCAGCATCGCGGTGTCCATAGTGCACACCTACATCGGTGACCTGGTCGTCGACCTCGTCGCACCCGACGGCACGGCGTACAACCTGCACGACCGGTCCGGTGGCACCGGCAACGACATCGCGCAGACCTACAGCCGCGACCTGTCCGGCGAGGTCGCCGACGGCACCTGGAACCTCCGGGTCCGCGACGCGGCGTCCCGCGACCATGGCCGCATCGACAGCTGGACACTCGACCTGTGAGCGACGGCTGACCTCTCGGACCGAGGTCTGACCGGGAAGCACTGAGCGGCGCGTTCCCCCGGACGCGCCGCTCAGTGTCGTACGCCCATCAGACGACAGGCACCCGCCGATCCCTGTCGGGTAAGTTCGAGAAGATCGAGACGCGGTGGTCGGCGGACCACCGCGACGTGATCGACCGGCTGGGCGGCGGCGTGGCTCGGCTGGAAGGAGCTGACGGCATGTGGTTCGCCGTGACCAGGCTCGATGCGGGGACCTTCGCGATCCAGGAGCGGCTCTATTGGCAGCGCAACAATCAGTATCTGCTGCTGGGCAGGACGCGGGCGCTGCTTTTCGACTCCGGCTCCGGCTGGCGCGACATCACGCGAGTGATCCGGCGACTGACTGATCTTCCGGTGACGGTGCTGTGCTCCCACGCCCATTACGATCACATCGGCAACCACCGGCGCCTCGCCCGGCAGGCCACCACGCGGATCGCGATGGCCGACCTGGCGGTCAACC
Source organism: Actinophytocola sp. (assembly GCF_050699935.1). Lineage (NCBI taxonomy): Bacteria > Bacillati > Actinomycetota > Actinomycetes > Pseudonocardiales > Pseudonocardiaceae > Actinophytocola > Actinophytocola sp. Next base: position 5,278 of record NZ_JBOHGB010000196.1, on the reverse strand, counting down.
GAGGCATGGTGTTCGCGGGCGAGTTTCGTCCACGCCTGTCGACCCGGCTTGCCCCGCTGCCGCGCCCCTTTCCGGTCGACGAGTGGTGGCCGGTGGGGTCGAGCATCGATCTCGGCGGTCGCCGGGTGGACCTGATGGCGATGCCGGGGCACTCGGCGGACTCGGTGGGTTTGGTCGACCGCGAGCGCGGTCTCGTGTTCGTCGGAGACATGCTCTACAACGCGCCGATCTTGGCTGGTGCCCTGCCCTCGGCCAGCGTCCCCGACTACCTGCGCAGCGCGCTGCGTCTGCGCGAGATCCGCGATGGGGCACGGATCTTCACCGGCCACTACGGACCGGAGGTCCCGGCGGGAAAAGTGGACGAGCTCGTCGGCGTCCTACAGAAGGCTCTCCACGATCCCATGGTTTCTTCGCGTCGCCGCTTTGCTCGTCCGTGTACGACCTTCCGCTACGGCAGGACAACCTTGATCGCCGGTAGGAAAGCACTGCGCCGCTCTACGACCGGCGACCCCGAACCGCCTTGCTGAAGCCCAGCACAGTGTCCACAGCAACGCTCCGCGCCGCCCGCAAATGTCGGTCCCTCTCGCTACGCTGGTTTCCGGGGGCCGGAGGCCGCCGTCCGAACATTCCTCGTGAGCTCCGCTCGGGCCGCGAGCTCGTCGTCCGGGGGGTAGTCCACCGCCGCCAGCGTGAGGCCGTGCGCCGGGGCGACCGCGACCGAGCTGGCCCGGGCCTCCGCGTCCAACAGCGAGGCCGGCCACGTCACCGGCCGGCGGCCCTCCCCCACGGCGAGCAGCGCGCCCACGAGGCTGCGGACCATCGAGTGGCAGAAGGCGTCCGCGGCCACCTCCGCCGCGAGCACACCACCGGGCCGGCGGGTCCAGGTCAGCCGCTGGAGCTCGCGGATCGTCGTGGCACCTTCGCGGCGGCGGCAGAACGCGACGAAGTCGTGCTCCCCCAACAGAAGCGCGGCGGACTCGTTCAGCACTGCGACGTCCAGCGCGCGCGGCCAGGTCACGGTGTCCTTGCGCCGCAACGGATCCGCCTCCCACGAGTGGTCGCACACCCGGTAGACGTAGCGGCGCCGGACCGCCGAGAACCGCGCGTCGAAGGCTGCCGGCGCGGGTCGGACCTCGCGGACCCGGACGTCCGGCGGCAGCGCGCGGGCGAGCCGGTCGCGGAACCCCTCCGGCACGGAAAGCAGCTCGGCGGGCAGATCGCAGTGGGCCACCTGCCCGGACGCGTGCACACCGGCGTCCGTGCGCCCGGCAACCGTGAGCCGAACGTCCTCGCGCAACACCATGGACATCGTGTCCTCGAGCACGCCGCACACGGTCCGGCGCCCCGGCTGTCGGGCCCAGCCCGAGAACTCCGTGCCGTCATAGGAGATGTCGAGCCGGAAGCGAACGAGCCCGCCATCCCCGGTGGGGATGACGGGCTCGCCGGGAGTAGGACTCAGGACTCGTCCTCGTCCTGCGACGGGGGCCTGGCGAAGCCCGCCTTCTCGGCGTCCTCCTCGGTCTTGAACCACACCTCGGCGACCGTGCGGTCGTAGTACTCGCTGTCCGGCGTGTGGTACAGCATCGAGTCGGCGTTGCCCTTGATCGGGAAGCCCTCCGGCTCCGAGCCGTCCTCCAGCGCGGCACGGCTGCCGGCGCCGTAGGGGTGCTCGTCGTCGGACTCGCTCTCCTCGACCACGACATCCGACGCGGTCTCCGGAACGACCTCGGCCGCGGGTGCCTCCGCGGGCTCCGTTGTCGGCTCGTCCGTCGTCGCCGCCTTCTTCTCGTCGGCGGCGAACTTGGTCTTGCGGGCCGCCTCGGCCTCGGCCGTGACGGTCTTCTCCTGAACGAGCTCGATGATCGCCATCGGCGCGTTGTCGCCCTTGCGCGGCAACGTCTTGATGATCCGCGTGTAGCCGCCGTTGCGGTCGCCGTAGAACGGGCCGATCTCGGTGCACAGGCGGTGCACGATCTCCTTGTTCCGGATCACCCGCATGATCTGCCGACGGTTGTGCAGGTCGCCAACCTTGGCCTTGGTGATCAGCCGCTCGGCGAACGGCCGCAGCCGCCGCGCCTTGGTCTGGGTGGTGGTGATCCGGCCGTGCTCGAACAGCGAGGTGGCGAGGTTCGCCAGCATCAGCCGCTCGTGGGCCGGGGAGCTGCCCAGGCGGGCACCCTTGGTTGGCGTGGGCATTACAGCTGCTCCGTCTCCGCGTAGTCCTGACCATCGTCGTTGCCGGCATCGCTGACCGTGTCCGACCAGCCCTCGCTCGCGTAGTCCGAGGCGGCGGTGGTCGGGTCGAACCCGGGCGGGCTGTCCTTCAGCGCGAGGCCGAGACCGACGAGCTTCATCTTGACCTCGTCTATCGACTTCGCGCCGAAGTTGCGGATGTCCAGCAGGTCGGCCTCGCTGCGCGAGACGAGCTCACCCACCGTGTGGATGCCCTCGCGCTTGAGGCAGTTGTACGAACGCACGGTGAGGTCGAGGTCCTCGATCGGCATCGCGTAGGCGGCGATGGTGTCCGCCTCCTGCGGCGACGGACCGATCTCGATCCCCTCGGCGTCCACGTTGAGCTCGCGGGCCAGGCCGAACAGCTCGACCAGCGTCTTGCCGGCCGACGCCACCGCGTCCCGCGGGGTGATCGACGGCTTCGTCTCGACGTCGAGGATGAGCCGGTCGAAGTCCGTGCGCTGCTCGACACGCGTGGCCTCGACCTTGTAGGTCACCCGCAGCACCGGCGAGTAGATCGAGTCCACCGGGATCCGGCCGATCTCGGCACCCGCCTGCTTGTTCTGCACGGCCGGCACGTAACCCCGACCGCGCTCGACCACGAGCTCGATCTCCAGCTTGCCCTTGCCGTTCAGGGTGGCGATGTGCAGGTCGGGGTTGTGCACGGTGACGCCGGCCGGCGGCACGATGTCGCCGGCGGTGACCTCACCGGGGCCCTGCTTGCGCAGGTACATGGTGACCGGCTCGTCCTCCTCGGAGCTCACCACGAGCTCCTTGAGATTGAGGATGATGTCGGTGACGTCTTCCTTCACGCCGGGCACGGTCGTGAACTCGTGCAGCACGCCGTCGATGCGGATGCTCGTCACGGACGCGCCGGGGATCGAGGACAGCAACGTGCGGCGCAGCGAGTTGCCGAGGGTGTAGCCGAAGCCCGGCTCCAGCGGCTCGATGGTGAACCGGGAGCGTGTCTCGTTGACCGGCTCCTCGCCGAGCGAGGGCCGCTGTGAAATCAGCACTTTCTTGTTCCTTTACCTCAGGGGCGACCGCTATTTGACGCCCACCGGGATGGACCCGGGAGGCGGCGGACCGCCTCCCGGGGTGAATCACTTCGAGTAGAACTCGACGATCAGCTGCTCCTGCACGGGCACGTCGATCTGCGCGCGCTCCGGCAGCTGGTGCACGAGGATCCGCAGGTTCTGCTGCACGATCTGCAGCCAGCCGGGAATCGGGCGGTCGCCGAAGGACTCCTTGGCCGCTACGAACGGCAGCGTGTTCAGCGACTTCGGCTTCACGTCGATGATGTCGAACTTCGACACCTGGTAGCTCGGGACGTTGACCTTCTTGCCGTTCACCAGGAAGTGGCCGTGGCTCACCAGCTGCCGGGCCTGCCGGCGGGTGCGGGCCAGGCCGGCGCGGTAGACCACGTTGTCCAACCGGGACTCGAGCAGCTGCAGCAGCGCCTCACCGGTCTTGCCCTTGGTGCGCGCGGCCTGCTCGTAGTAGCGGCGGAACTGCTTCTCCAGCACGCCGTAGGTGTAGCGGGCCTTCTGCTTCTCCTGCAGCTGCAGCAGGTACTCGCTCTCCTTGATCCGACCGCGGCCGTGCTGGCCGGGCGGGTAGGGACGGCGCTCGAAGGCACGGTCGCCGCCGACGAGGTCAACCTTGAGACGACGCGACTTGCGGGTCGCGGGGCCGGTGTAACGAGCCATGGTTCTCTACTCCTCCCCCGCCCTAGACCCGACGCCGCTTCGGCGGCCGGCAGCCGTTGTGCGGCTGCGGGGTGACGTCCTGGATGGTGCCGACCTCGAGACCGGCGGCCTGCAGCGACCGGATCGCGGTCTCCCGGCCGGAGCCGGGGCCCTTGACGAACACGTCGACCTTGCGCATGCCGTGCTCGGCGGCCTTGCGGGCGGCGTTCTCGGCAGCCATCTGCGCCGCGAACGGCGTCGACTTGCGGGAGCCCTTGAAGCCGACGTGGCCGCTGGACGCCCAGCTGATCACGTTGCCGGTGGGGTCGGTGATCGAGACGATCGTGTTGTTGAACGTGCTCTTGATGTGGGCGTGCCCGTGAGCGACGTTCTTCTTCTCCTTGCGCCGGACCTTCTTGACTCCGGCGCCGGTACGAGACTTCGGTGGCATGTCTGTGGATATCTCCTGGTTAACGCGAGGTCTGGGGTGCGGCGGGCACGTCGGCCTCCGGCGTCTCGACGGCGCGCCGGATGCGGGTGCCCGCATCGAGGTAGAGGTCCCTGAGCGCCTGCGGGCGGGCGCTCTTGGGCGCCACCTGCAGGGCCATGAACTGACGGTTGCGTCGCCTCTGCGGGACGACGGACACGACGGCGCCGCGGCTCTTGGTCACTTCTTCCCAGCCTTCTTCTTGCCGGCGACCGTCTTCTTGGGACCCTTGCGGGTACGGGCGTTGGTCTTCGTCCGCTGACCGCGGACGGGCAGACCGCGGCGCCACCGCAGGCCTTCGTAGCAGCCGATCTCGATCTTTCGACGGATGTCCGCATTGACCTCGCGTCGCAGGTCACCCTCGACGCGGTAGTTGGCCTCGATCTGGTCGCGGAGCTTCACCACGTCCTCGTCGGACAGGTCCTTGGCGCGCAGGTCCGGGCTGATCCCGGTCGCTGCGAGCAGCTCCTTGGAGCGGGTACGGCCGATGCCGTAGATGTAGGTCAGCGCGATCTCCATCCGCTTCTCGCGGGGGAGGTCGACGCCAGCAACTCGTGCCATGTCTCCTCTAGTTCCGTTGTCTCCAGGTCTGCTCCCCAACCGTCCCGGGTTGCCGTCCGGGCCCCGGCCTGGTCCGGGGGTGAACCGGGTCCGTGTGACCCGGCAGGTGTGGAGAGGGCATCTTCATTTGTGCGTCTGCCTGCTCGGTGCGGCTGTGCTCAACGCGGAACCGCTCAGCCCTGACGCTGCTTGTGGCGCAGGTTCTCGCAGATCACCATGACCCGGCCGTGCCGGCGGATCACCTTGCACTTGTCGCAGATCTTCTTGACGCTCGGCTGGACCTTCACGTCCCTGTTTCTCCTGGCCCTAC
>NZ_JBOHGB010000195.1:0-11123 GCF_050699935.1 Actinophytocola sp. | reverse complement strand
GCGGCGGCCCTGGCCGCGGCGGTCGCCGGCGACCCGTTCCGCCGCCCGTTCATCTGCCTCGGCGCCGGGTGAGACGTCAGTCAGCCCACTGGACCGGCACGTCGTACCGGTCGAACATCCGGTCCGCGGTCAGGATCGTGAGCTTGTCGAGCTGCGCCTGGGCGATCAGGACCCGGTCGAACGGATCCCGATGATGCGCCGGCAGCTGTGCGACCCGGAGCGCGTGTCGGTGGGTGACCGGGATACCCGTCACGCCGCTGGTGCGCATCCGGTCGGGCACGTAGTCGGCGGGCGGCACCGGCAGCGACAGCTTGCCCAGCGCGTACTTGATGGACATCTCCCAGGAGCTCGCCGCGGACAGGAACAGGTCGACCGACCCGTCCCGCACCAGCGCGAGGGCCTTCTCGTTGAGGTGTTCCGGCGAAACCTGCATCCACAACCACGTCCGCGTGTCGAGCAGGACGCTCATGACTCGAAGTCATCGAGCACGTCGTCCGGGAGCGGCGAGTCGAAGTCGTCCGGCAGTTCGAACACGCCCCGATCCCGTCCGAGCACCCGCTCGGCTCCGCGCTGGACCGGCACGAGTCGCGCCACCGGCCTGCCGCCACTGCTGATGGTGATCTCCTCACCGGTGGCCACGCGCCGCAGCAACGCGGACAGCGTTGTCTTGGCCTCGTGCACACCCACCTCGACCACACGCTCAAGGTAGACTAAGTCCCCGACTAAGTCGAGCTGCGGCCAGCATGAGGGCTCTCAGCGTCGGGTGACTATGCTCGCCGGCATCACCGTTGTGTGGGGAGGAACCGGCCGTGACCGTGCTCATCGTGGTGCTGATCGTGCTTGTGGCCGCGCTCGCCGTGGTCCTGGTGTTGCGGGCGAGAGCGAACCGCAAGCCCGTGCCGCAGCCGCCCGCCAAGCCGCAGGATCCGCTGGCCGACCACCAGGGTGTCACCGACATCCGCACGGTCCGCGCCGGCGACATGATCGACTACGGCGACCAGCTGTACTTCGTGCGTGGCTCCCTGCGGCTCACCGAGGGCGGCTTCAGCTGGTCCGAGCACTTCCTCGACGACACACGCGGCGACCGCGTGTGGGTGTCGGTCGAGGAGGACCCGGACCTGGAGGTCGTGTTCTGGCGGGAGACCGACCTCGTGACCGAGCCGGGCGGCAAGTCCATGGAGGTCGGCGGAGTCACCTACACCAAGGAGGAGGACGGCACCGCGCGCTACACCTCCGAGGGCACCACTACGGTCGCCGAGCGGGGCAGCGTGGACTACGTCGACTACGAGGGCCCGGAGGGCAAGGCGCTGAGCTTCGAGCGGTTCGACGGCGGCAAGTGGGAGGCCGGGCTCGGGGAGTCGGTCGCCCTGCCCGCGCTGCGCGTCTACCCGGCCGGCAGCGACCGAACGTGAGGGCGCGCATCGACACGCGGTTCGCCGACTCGCGGGCCGCAGACCTGAGCCTCGCCTACGGGCTGCCGCGGTTACACGCGCTCGGCGCCCATCGCGTCGCGCTGCACGGGATGGACGTCGAACTGTGCCTGCTCGGCGCCTCGCACCAGGTGATCGTCGGCCCGTGGTCGGAGACCGTGGCCTGCCTGCCGGACCGGGCCGACACGCTGCCCGCCCGCGAGGAGGTCGTCTCGGGCGGGCTGCGGGTGCAGTTCGCGGCGCAGACGCTGCGGTTGGACGAGTTCTACCTCGCCGAACGCGTCGCGATGATCGCGCGGGACTGCGCGGCCGACCCGCAGGCACTCGTCGGCGAGTTCCCGGGCGATCCGCTGGCGATCACCGCGCTGCGGGCGTGGGAGGAGAAGGACGGCACGGCATGGCGGACGTGGCACGCGTACCCGCAGGCCGGTGAGCTCGTGGAGACGCGGACGATGGTGAGGCCGGCATGACGTTGCGGTCCAAGCTGTTCATCGCGGGCGGGATCGCCGCGGTCGGGCTAATCGTGCTGGTGTTCGCGCTGCTGGGCGGTCGCGGCATCCGGGACCACCTCGACGACAACTACCAGCGGGCCTCCTCCGAGGGCCGCTCGGTCGTGTACACATCGGACCAGAAGCCGAAGGCGGTCTACGAGTCGGTCCGGTCCGCGGTGACCCCGGCCGACGTCCAGGTCGACCCCGAGGGGTACTTCCTGCGCTACTCCGACGACATCGTGGCGATCACCGCGAATGACGCGGGCTCCCGGATCTACCTCGACGACGAGCGGCGCGGGTACGCGCTTTGGTTCCCGTTCGTGGCAGGCGTGTGGGGGACCGGCGGCGGGCTCGGCGAGGGCGTGCGCGGTGGCGGGCCGGGGGGCGGAAAATGAGGCGTCCGCTCGTCGTGGCGGTGTTCCTCACGGTGTTCGTCACGGTGTTCTCCGTGCCCGGCGTCGCCTCCGCCGACGTGATCTTCGACCCGGCCGACGCCGACGAGCTGGCGGCGACCCTCGCCGACGCGTACGAGAGGCAGGACGTGTGCTACGGCTGGTCGATCGCCGTCAACAACGAGGGCCTACCGGAGAGCAGTGTCGGCTCGAACTTCGGCGTCGGCCAGTCGCTCGAGGACAACTTCGCACAGTGTACGCAGAGCGTGGAGTTCCAGGCGGACATCATCTGGACGCCGGAGTCGTCGGAGGCCGACGACGACGCGCAGTACCAGGTCGTCTCGACACCGGGCGGACCGTCCACAGAGGACCTCGAGGGCCTGGAGATCATCAGCGAGGACGGGTTGGTCAGCGAGACCGTGGACGTCGACGTCTACAAGGCGGTCGCCGCGCTGCCGCTGCTCGCCGCCGACACGGGGATGGCGGACCCGATCGAGGCCTCACCGGCCGCCGAGACCGACTCGGGCGACGCCGTGCCGACCGACTCGCCAGGGTCCGACTTCTGGCGCGAGTCCGGGATGCTGGTCCTGTGGGCCGTCCTGCTGTTGGTGGCGGGCGGGGCGTTCGCCTGGTACGCGATCCGGTCGTCGCGCCGCCCGGGCCGCCGCCGCACGATCGGCCCGGTGCCGGAACAGATCCCGGAGTACGTTCCGCCCGAGTGGTCCCCCGGACCGGGACCCGCCGTGCCGGCACCCACCCCGGAGCCGGAAGCGACCGAACGGGCCGAGCCGGCCGTGCCCCCGCCCGCCGAGCCCGCCAAGCCGGACACGAAACCAGACGCTGAGCCGGACTCCAAGCCGGACGCCAAGTCCGACCCCGAGACCAGGCCCGAAGGATAAGGAGCCACCCACCCATGCTGTCCGATGTCTTCACCGAAGTCGGCATCGCCGCCACCTACGGGCTGGTCGGGCTCGTGCTGATGGCGGTCGGCTTCGCGATCGTCGACGTGCTCACCCCGGGCAACCTGCGCGAGCAGATCTGGGTGCAGCGTCACCGCAACGCCGCCATCCTGCTCGCCACCAACGTCGTCGGCGTCGGCATCATCGTCGCCACGGCGATCGCGGCCAGTGAGGACGACTGGGGCGCCGGCATCGTCTCCACGGTCGCCTACGGCCTGCTCGGGCTGATCCTCATGGGACTGTCCTTCGTGGTAATCGACGCCGTGACGCCGGGCAAGCTCGGCGAGATCCTGATGGAGGACGCGCCGCACCCGGCCGTCTACGTCAACGGCGCCTCACACCTGGCGGTCGCGGCGATCGTGGCCGTCTCGATCGTCTGAGCGGGGCATGACCGCGGTCGAGACCCGAGCACGACCGCACGCTCGCACGCGGGTACTGCGGGCCGGCCTCCTGTTCGCCACCTTCGCCTGCGCCGCATGCGGTCTCGTCTACGAGCTCGCCCTCATCGCGCAGGGCTCCTACCTGCTCGGCGACTCGATCACGCAGGCCTCCGTCGTGCTCGCGACCATGGTGTTCGCCATGGGCATCGGGGCGCTGGCCGCGAAGCCCCTGCAACGCCGGGCACTGGCGAGCTTCGCGGTGATCGAGGCGGTCCTCGCGCTCGTCGGTGGGCTCTCGGTACTCGGCCTGCACGCCACGTTCACCTGGCTCGACCTGTACTGGCCGGCGCTGATCGTCATCTCGCTCCTCGTCGGCACGCTGATCGGCGCCGAGATCCCGCTGCTGATGACGCTCCTGCAACGCATCCGCCGCCAGGACGCCGGCTCGGCCACCGCCGACCTGTTCGCCGCGGACTACGTGGGCGCGCTCGTCGGCGGGCTCGCGTTCCCCTTCCTGCTGCTGCCTCTGCTGGGCCAGACCCGCGGTGCGCTGCTCGTCGGCATGGTCAACGCGGTGGCCGGCGCGTCCGTCGTGCTGGTCCTGTTCGCCCGCACGATCCCCAGGCGCCGGCGGGTGGCGGTCGCGGCCGGCACGCTCGCGGTCCTGACCGTGCTCGGCGTGGCCTTCGCCGGCAGCGACGCGTTCCTGCGCTACTCCCGCAGCGTGCTCTACGAGGACCCGGTCGTGTACGCGGAGACCTCGGGCTACCAGGAGATCGTGCTGACCCAGTCCTCGCCGGTCACCGAGGGACCGACCGACACGCGCCTGTTCCTCAACGGCGACCTGCAGTTCTCCTCGATCGACGAGTACCGCTACCACGAGTCGCTCGTCCACCCGGTGCTCGCCGGCAAGCGCGACCGCGTGCTCGTGCTCGGCGGGGGCGACGGGCTGGCCCTGCGCGAGGTGCTCAAGTACCCGGACGTGCGCGAGGTCGTCGAGGTCGAGCTGGACCCGGCCGTGCTGCGCCTCGCCGAGCGGCATTCGGTACTCGCCGACCTGAACGACCACTCGCTCGCCGACCCGCGGGTGAAGGTCGTCGTCGCGGACGCGTTCGCCTGGCTGCGCGACACCGACGAGCGGTTCGACGCGGTGATCATCGACATGCCCGACCCCGACGCGACGGCCACCGCGAAGCTGTACTCCCAGGAGTTCTACCTGCTGGCACGCCGCGCGCTCGCCCCCGGCGGCCGGATGGTCGTGCAGGGCGGCTCGCCGTTCTTCGCGCCACGCACCTACGACTGCATCCTGAACACGATCCGCGCCGCCGGCTTGGGCACCACCCCGTACCACGTGAACGTCCCCACCTTCGGCGACTGGGGTTTCGTCCTCGCCCGCCCGGGCCCACCTCCGGACCTGCGCCTCGACCCGCCCGAGCCGCTGCGCTTCCTGACCGAGCCCACCCTCGCCGCGGCCCGGGCCTTCCCCGCCGACCGCCACCCCACCGGCACCGAGCGGCCGTCCACACTGGACGATCCGCGCGTTCTCCGCCTGACCACCGAGGAGTGGCGGCAGTACTAGCGCTAGGGGAGGAGCAGGTTGACGTCGCCGAACTCGTGCCACAGGTAGTCGGCGTTGACGGCTTCCGCGTAGGTGCGGTTCAGCAGGTCCGGGCCGGCGATCGCGGCCAGCATGTCCAGGTGCGACGCCCGCGGTTCGTGGAATCCGGTCAGCAGGCCGGACACCACCCGCACCCCGCGCTCGGGCGTGACGACCAGGTCCGTCCAGCCCGACGCGGCCGACACGACGCCGGCCGGGGACGCGGCCGACTCGATGGCCCGCACCGCCGTCGTGCCGATCGCGAGCACCCGGCGGCCCTCCGCGCGCGCCGCGTTCACCAGCCGCGCGCTCGTCTCCGACACCGCGTAGCGCTCCGGGTAGGGCCGCTCGTGTGCCTCCGGTGACGCGACGCCGGTGTGCAGCAGGATCGGCGCGAACTGCACGCCCGCGGACACCAGCGAGGTGACCAGCCGGTCTGTGAACGGCCGCGACGCGCTCGGCATCTCCGCACTGCCGGGCGTCGTGCCGAACACCGTCTGGTAGTACGACAGCGGCCACCGCGCGGCGACGTAGGAGTACCGGATCGGTGCGCCGAACGCCGACAGGTACGCCGGGACCCCCCGGCCCAGCGTGTCCACATCGGACTCCCACAGCCGGTGAGGCCTGTTCAAAACACTCCGGATCGCCGGCCCCTTCGCACGTGGTCGACCAGTCTTGACTTGGCCTCGCAGTCCGGAGAACGGCTCGCGCAGCGTCACCGACCCGCCACCCAGCAGCTCGAACCGCTGACCCGGCGCGCCGCCGCCGAAGGGCTCCGTGGCCTTCCCGCTCACCCGGCGCAGCTCGACCAGCCAGCGCCCGGACGGCAGCTCGGTGCAGATGTGCACCGCGAGCCCGGAATCCACCACCGAGACGGCCGCCGGCATCGTCGCCGACGTGTTGACCACCAGCAGGTCCCCGGCGCGCAGCAGCACCGGCAGGTCCGCGAAGCGGTGGTGCGACACCCGCCCGGTCGCGCCCTCGCTGACCAGCAGGCGCACCCCGTCGCGCGTGAGCCCCCGCGCCTCCGGCGGCTCGTGCGCCTCGAAGTCGGCCGGCAGCACGAAGTCCATCACCACGGTCATTCCCGCCCCCTACGACGATCCCCGAACCCGCGAGTCCAACGTTCCGGACCCGCGAGTCCAACGTTCCGAACCCGCGAGTCCGACGGACCGAGCACGCCTCATGCCGGCACCGTGATCTCGGACAGCCGGACCCGGCCGGACGGCGGACGCGTCGTGACCAGCCGTACGAACGCCGGCACCACGCTCTCCGGCGGCGGCCGGTCGCTGATGTCCTCGTCCGGGAACGCCTCCTGGTGCATCCGCGTCCGCAGGTCGCCCGGGTCCACCCGCCACACGCGTACCGACGGCTCCTCCGCGGCGAGCACGTTCGAGGCCTGCTCGACGGCCGCCTTCGCCGACCCGTAGCCGCCCCAGCCCTCGTAGCCCTCGACCGCGGCGTCGGAGGTGACGTTCACGATCGAGCCGCCACGGGCCCGCAGGCCCGGCAGCGCCAGCTGGATCAGCCCGAGCGGCGCCACGACGTTGACCTCGTAGACCGACCGCAGCACGTCCAGTGGGTACGCACCCAGCCGCGGCTGCGGGCTCGGCCCGAGGATGCCGGCGTTGTTCACCAGCAGGTCGGCCCCGCCCAACTCGTCGGCCGCGGCCACCAGCGCCGCCCGGTGCGCCGGGTCGGTGACGTCGCCCGGCACCGCGCGGGCGTCCGCGACCCCCGAGCCGGCCCTGGACGCGATCCCGGTGACGGCAGTGGCGAGCGCGCCCGCGTCGCGGGCGTCGACGACCAGCCGCCAGCCGGCCTCAGCGAGTCCGGTGGCGAGCGCGAGCCCCAGCCCGCGGGACGCCCCGGTGACGATCGCGACAGGCATCGTATGACTCCTCTCGATCACCGCTCGGTCGACACCGACGCTAGGAGCGAGCCGCGCGGCTGGCATCGGGCGCGGGACCGGACCGGCCTCGGCCGATGGACCTAGGTCCCCGGTCCGATCCGCGAAGCCGCTGGTCTGGGTACCGTGGCGGACGTGACCGGGTTCGATCGGGACGAGCTGCGCGAGGTGAGCGCCGCGGTGCTCGCGGTGACCGCGCACCTGTCCGTGCGCGACGTGCTGCGCACGATCCTCACCTCGGCACGTAGGCTCGTCGGCGCCCGCTACGCCGCGCTCGGCATCCCGGACGGCGACGGCGGGTTCGGCGAGTTCATCGCCGACGGCATCACCGACGAGCAGTGGGCGGCGATCGGCCCCTTGCCGCGCACCCACGGCCTGCTCGCGGTGCTGCTCCGCGACCCGAACCCGGTGCGGCTGGCCGACATCCGCCGCCACCCGAACTTCGGCGCCTGGCCCGCCGCGCACCCGGAGCTCACCGACTTCCTCGGCATGCCGATCATGGACGGCGACGAGTTCGTCGGCGAGGTGTTCCTGGCCAACAGCTGCAACCCGGGCGGGTTCACCGCCGAGGACGAGGAGCTGATGCGCCTGCTCGCCGCGCACGCCGCGATCGCCATCGTCAACGCCCGGCTATACGAGCGCAGCCGCGAGCTGTCCATTGTGGAGGAACGGAGCCGGATCGCCCGCGAGCTGCACGACGCGGTGACCCAGAAGCTGTTCAGCCTGCGGCTCACCGCGGACGCCGCGTCCGCGCTGATCGAGCGCGACCCGGCGCGTGCGGCCGCCGAGCTGGACACCGTGCGCGGGCTCGCCGCGGAGGCCACCGACGAGCTGCGCGCGATCGTCGTCGACCAGCGGCCCGCCGACCTGCGCGGCGACGGGCTGGACATCGCGCTGCGCAAGCAGGCCGAACTACTCGATCGTGTGCACGAACCCACCATCCGGTACACCACCTGCCACTGCGTGCCGGCGCTCACCGACGCGCGGCAGCAGGCGGTGTACCGGATCGCGCAGGAGGCCATGCACAACGCGCTGCGCCACGCGGGCGCGGCACGGATCGACGTGAGCATGGTGTCGGCGGACGGGACCGTCGTGGTCGAGGTGCGTGACGACGGCGCCGGCTTCGACCCGGCCTCCGTGCAGGGCACCGGACGCCGGCTCGGCCTGGTGTCGATGCGCGAGCGGGCACGCGCCGCGGGCGGCAGGTTCGAGGTGCGGTCCGAGCCGGGCAGGGGGACGATCGTGCGGCTGGTGGTGCCGACCGGTGGCTGACCGGATTCGCGTGCTCGTCGTCGACGACCATCCCGTGGTGCGCCAGGGGTTGCGGACCTTCCTCGACCTGCAGGACGACCTCGAGGTGGTCGGCGAGTCGGCCGACGGCGAGTCCTGTGTGGACGATGCGGAGCGGCTGCGCCCGGACGTGATCCTGCTGGACCTGCGGATGCCCGGCGCGGACGGGGTGAGCGCGCTGCACGGCCTGCGCGCGGCCGGCAACCCGGCGAAGGTCCTGGTGATCACCAGCTTCACCGAGCCGGCCGCCGTGCTGCCGGCGGTGCGCGCGGGCGCCAGCGGCTATGTCTACAAGGACGTCGACCCGCCCGCGCTCGCCACCGCAATCCGTTCCGTGCACGCCGGCCACGTGCTGCTGCACCCGGACGTGGCACGGCTGCTCGCCGCCGGCGGGCAGCACGGCGGCCGGCCGGGGGCCGCCAACCTGACCGCGCGGGAGCGGGAGGTGCTGGCCGAGGTGGCGCGCGGCCGGTCGAACCGGGAGATCGCGCGCGAGCTGTCGCTGTCGGAGAAGACCGTGAAGACGCACGTCAGCGCGATACTCGGGAAGCTTGGTGTGCAGGACCGGACGCAGGCGGCACTGCACGCGGTGCGCTCGGGTCTGGTCGAGCCCTAGCCGGCGTCCGGCGGCGCGTGGCGGCCGTCATGCCTGGAAGGCGTCCTTCAGGACGCTCACCGCCGGCAAGGACGCCTTCCAGGCATGCGCGCTGGCCACGGTCAGGCCGGCCGCCAATCCGTGTTCGCACCGCAGACGATCAAACAGGCCAGCTCCCCGGGCACCGCACCGGCGAGCCACGCCGCGAACGGCACCGCCCCGGCCGGCTCGACCGCGAGCCGGAACTCCTCCCACAGCCGGTCCCGCGCGGCGAGGATCTCGTCGTCGGACACCAGCACCGAGCGGGCCGACCCGAGCAGCTCGAACGGCAGGTCCCCGACCCGCGTCGCCCCGAGCGCCGACGACGCGACCGAGTCCACCGGGGAGTCCACCGGCCGCCCGGCGGCGAGTGCGTCGTGCAGCGAGTGGCAGCCCGCGGGCTCGACTGCGACGACCGTGCGGCCCGCGGCGCCGAGCACGGTCCCGGCCGCGAGCCCGCCGCCGCCCACCGCGACCACGAGGGCGTCCACGGCCGGCTCGTCCGCGACGACCTCGGCCGCGCACGTGCCCTGCCCCGCCACCACCAGCGGGTCGTTGTACGCCGGCACGTAGCGGGCGCCGGACGAGTCGGCGAACTCGACCGCCGCCGCGGCGGCCTCGGCGTAGGTCGTCCCGTGCCGGACCAGCGAGGCACCCACCGCCTCGATGCGCCGGGCCTTCGCCGTGGGCACCGACTCCGGCACGTACACGGTCGCCGGCAGGCCGAGCAATGCGCTCGCCGCGGCGACCGCCAGCCCGTGGTTGCCGCCCGACGCCGTGACCACCCGGTCCGGCCGCGCCCCGCCGAGCAGCGCGTTCAACGCACCCCGCAGCTTGAACGCACCGGTCAGCTGCAGCTGCTCCAGCTTGAGCACCAGCGGCCGCCCGTCGACCGTCGCGCGCAGGACCGGCGTGCGCCTGGCGTAGGGCGCGATGCGGCCGGCGGCACGGCGCACGTCGGCGGGCGTCGGCAGGATGGTGGAGGTCGTCATGTCACCATCCTGCCAACCCCTCAGCCGGTGAAGCCGTGCGTGATCGAGGTGAACTCGAAGGTGTCCTGCGCGATGCCCGAGCAGGTGGGGGAGACCCCGCCGCCTGGGCAGGACCCGTTGTCCCTGCCCGCGGACCAGAACGCGACCAGCCCGATGTGGTTCGCGTTGGCCCAGTCGACGAGCCGCCGCGCGTGGTCGAGCTCGAAGACCTTGCCGTTGTAGTTGCGGCCGATCATGGGCGTGACCCCGAGCCGGCGCTTGAGGTCGGCGTCGGACATGCCCGGCCAGATCTCGCGCATCTGCCCGAGCGACGCCTCCGCGGCGGCGATCACCGCGTCGCCCCAGTCCGGCCGGCTCGTGCCGAACTCCATGGTCATCGGGTTCACCAGCACGTCGACCCCGTGCGCGGCGGCCGAGCGCAGCACCTGCAGCGAGTACGGGTCCATCCCGTAGTCGTCGCCCTGCACGCGCATCGTGTAGCTGACCGACGTGCCGCGCTCGTCCTGTACCTGAGCGAGTGCCTGGTTGACCAGGTCCTGCGGGATCGTCGCCTCCACGTCCACGTCCAGATGGTTCGTGCCGACGGTGTCGAGGATCTTCCGGTACGCACCGGCCAGGGCCTCCGCGCTGTCGCAGGTGTACTCCAGGTACGGCCCGGCCGCGCCGCCGGTCGCCACGATCACCTCGCCGCCCATGGCCCGCAGCGCGCGGATGTCGTCCAGGATGCGGGGGTCGTCGAGCGGGATCGTGCCGCCCCACGACGGGTTGCAGCCGGTCGAGTCGGCGAGCACGAACGCCAGCGTGAACACCTTCTGCCCGGTCGCGTTCGCCACGTCCACAAGCGACGGTGTGGGCATGGTGATGTCGACGTAGGGCGCCGCGGTGGGGGCGGCGACCAGCGGCTCGGCGGTGGACGGGACGGAGACGGCCGCGGTCGCGGCGAGCGCGACGAGGATGGTGGACGCGGCCTTGCGCAAGCGGAGCATCGTTGATCACCCTCGCGGATACCGGATGTGCAGGGACTATCACCGTAATTGGTTCAGACCACG
>NZ_JBOHGB010000194.1:0-11221 GCF_050699935.1 Actinophytocola sp. | reverse complement strand
GCGCCAGGTGGACGATGCGGTGGAAGCCCGTGATCAACGCGTTCGCCATCACGTTCGGTGACCGCTGGCCGGGAGCCGAAACCTACTGATCAACAACGCCGGAAACACCGATCATGGGATAGACCCTGCCGCCGGGCATGCAGGCGGCATCGCCGACGAGGGACCGAACGCGCACGTCCTCGACGAGATCCACACCGCCCGCGTCGAACCTCCACTTCGGACACCCCGTGGTCAGTGCACCCCGGGATGACGACGTGGATGGGCGCAGCGGCGGCGAATGCCACGGTCAGCAGCCGATCAGCTGCCCGGCGAGGAAACGCTCCAGCTTGTCGACCGCCACCCGTTCCTGGGTCATGCTGTCGCGCTCGCGCACGGTGACGGCGTGATCGTGCAGGGAGTCGAAGTCGACCGTGACGCAGAACGGGGTGCCGATCTCGTCCTGGCGGCGGTAGCGGCGGCCGATTGCCCCGGCGTCGTCGAAGTCCACGTTCCAGTGGTGGCGCAGCACCGTGGCGATGTCGCGCGACTTCGGCGTGAGGTCGGCGTTGCGGGACAGCGGGAGCACGGCCACCTTCACGGGCGCGAGCCGGCGGTCGAGGCTCAGCACGGCCCGCCTGTCCACTCCGCCCTTGGCGTTCGGCGCCTGGTCCTCGCGGTAGGCGTCGAGCAGGAACGCCATCAGGGGCCGGCCGACCCCGGCCGCCGGCTCGATGACGAACGGGCGGTACCGCGAGTTCGTCGCCTGGTCGAAATAGGACAGATCGACTCCGGAATGGTTGGCGTGTGTGGTGAGGTCGAAGTCCGAGCGGTTGGCGATGCCCTCCAGCTCGCCCCACTCCATGCCGCCGAACTGGAAGCGGTACTCGATGTCCACGGTGCGCTTGGCATAGTGCGAGAGCTTTTCCGGCGGATGCTCGTACAGGCGCAGGTTGTCCCGCTTGATGCCGAGGTCGGTGTACCAGCGCAGCCGCTCGTCGATCCAGTACCGATGCCACTCCTCGTCCGTGCCCGGCTCGACGAAGTACTCCATCTCCATCTGCTCGAACTCGCGAGTGCGGAAGATGAAGTTGCCCGGCGTGATCTCGTTGCGAAACGACTTGCCGATCTGCCCGATGCCGAACGGCGGCTTGCGCCGCGCGGT
This sequence comes from Actinophytocola sp., assembly GCF_050699935.1. NCBI lineage: Bacteria > Bacillati > Actinomycetota > Actinomycetes > Pseudonocardiales > Pseudonocardiaceae > Actinophytocola > Actinophytocola sp. The sequence continues at coordinate 10,080 of NZ_JBOHGB010000194.1, read as the reverse complement.
GGTCAGCACGTTGAGGAAGTTCACGAAGATGCCCTGCGCGGTCTCCGGCCTCAGGAAGTGCAGGCCGTCCTCGGACTCGACCGGGCCAAGGCGGGTCCGCAGCATCATGTTGAACTCACGCGGCGGCGTGTACTCGCCGCGCACACCGCAGTTCGGGCACGGCACACCGGACAGGTCGGACTCGCTCGCCTTCTCGCCGGTGCGTGCCACGTGCTCCTCGGCGAGCTGGTCGGCACGGAACCGGTGGTGGCAGGCGGTGCACTCGACCAGCGGGTCGTGGAACGCGGACACGTGCCCGGACGCCTCCCACACCTGCCTGGGCATGATCACCGACGAGTCCAGGCCGACGACGTCCTCGCGGCGGTGCACCATCGCGCGCCACCACTCGCGCTTGATGTTGGCCTTCAGCTCGACGCCGAGCGGACCGTAGTCCCACGCCGACCGCGTGCCGCCGTAGATTTCCCCGCAGGGGTACACGAATCCACGGCGTTTGCACAGGCTGACGACGGTGTCGACACGGTCGGCGGGCATTGGCACTCCAACTGCTGCACGCTCGGGCCGGGGCATTTCGACCGAGGCAGTACGTGGGCCCTCAGCGGGGGACAGCCGCCAAAGCCTATCCGGGCGCCTGCCTGGCCGAACGGGTGATTCGCCGGCCTGCCGATCGCGGGGTTAGCGTTGCTGCCTGTAGCCAAGGTGCGTCCATGATGCGTCCATAAGGAGGACAAGTTGCGTGGAAAACGCTCGATGAGGGCACCGCTGCTCTCGGGGAACGGCCCGCTCGCGCGGGTGCCACCGCTCGCGGTGTTCCTCGTCGTGGCGGCCGTGTTCGCGATCGGCGTCATCGTGGGTGGCGAGACGGGCGCGCTGCTGCTCGGTCTGCTCGCGGCCGGAGTCGCGGTGCTGCTGGCGGCGACCTGGCAGGTGCTCGCCCCCGTGGAGCGCGCCGGGCGGGTGCTCGTCCTCGTCGTGCTGGTGGCGGTGACGATCTCGGTGCTCGTGACGAAGTAGCGGTACCCGTAGAATGTTGGAAACGGTAACCGCTATCAACACGTCAGTCACCGCTACCGGAAGGGTCAACGCCGTGACCTCGGACGCCGTATCGCCGGTCACCCCCGAACGGCACGAGCACTCGCCCGACCGGCCCTCGGTCACCACCGCACCGAAGCGGCCCGGCACCACGTTGGTCTCGGCCGGCGACCTGCTGCGCGCACTCGCCGCCCCGGTCCGCATCGCGATCGTCCTGGAGCTGCGCGAGGCGGACCGCTGCGTGCACGAGCTCGTCGAGGCCCTCGGCGTGGCACAGCCGCTGATCAGCCAGCACCTGCGGGTACTGAAGGCGGCCGGCGTCGTACACGGCGAACGGCACGGCCGCGAGGTGGTCTACCGCCTGGTCGACGAGCACCTGGCGCACATCGTCGTCGACGCCGTCGCGCACGTCGAGGAAGGGGACGCCCGGTGACCGCAGAGCGGTCCTCCCCCACCGTGCCCGGCCGCCGGTCCACCAAACAGCGCGCGGCTGTCGCGCGCCTGCTCGAACAGCTCGACGAGTTCCGGTCGGCCCAGGAGCTGCACGAGGAGCTGCGCACCCGCGGCCAGGGCATCGGCCTGACCACGGTCTACCGCACGCTCCAGTCCCTCGCCGACGCTGGCGAGGTCGACGTGCTGCGCATCCGCGGCGGCGAGGCCGTGTACCGGCGCTGCTCGAGCCACCACCATCACCACCTGGTGTGCCGCGCGTGCGGCCGGACCGTCGAGGTCGAGGGCCCCGCGGTGGAGCGGTGGGCCGAGAAGGTCGCCGCCGAGAACGGCTTCTCCGAGATCAGCCACACCGTCGAGGTCTTCGGCACCTGCGCTGCCTGCACACTCTGACGTGGTCGGGGGTCCGGCCGCGGGTGCGGTCGCGGCCGGACGCCTCACCATTCCCACCCCCGGGCCGTTACTCGGCGGGCAGACCGTTGCGGGAGATCACGCCGGCGTACCAGCGCGCGCTGTCCTTCACCGTCCGGCGCTGGGTCGCGAAGTCCACGTGCACCAGCCCGAACCGCTTCGCATAGCCCTCCGCCCACTCGAGGTTGTCCAACAGCGACCAGCAGAAGTACCCGCGCAGGTCCACCCCGCGCCGGATCGCCGCGTGCGCCGCGCGCAGGTGGACCGCCAGGTACGCCAGCCGGTCGACGTCGCGGACCGTGCCGTCCGGGCCGACCTCGTCCGGGTACGCCGCCCCGTTCTCGGTGATGTAGAGCGGCACTCCCGGGTACTCGGAATGCAGGCGCAGCAACAGATCCGTCAACCCGTCGGGCTGCACCTCCCAGCCCATCTCCGTCCGCGGCAGGCCGCTCGGCAGGAACCGCACGCCCTCCGCACCGATCCACTCGCTCGGCCCCGGGTCGCGGATGACCGGCGCGGCCACGAGCAGCGCCCGGTAGTAGTTCACGCCCAGCAGGTCGATCGGAGCCGAGATCACCGCCAGGTCACCGTCCCGCACGTGGTCGGTGAACCCGTACGGGGCGAGGTCGGCCAGCACGTCGTCCGGATAACCGCCGCGCAGCACGGGATCCAGGAAGATCCGGTTCTGCAGGCCGTCCACCCGGCGCGCGGCGTCCACATCGGAGGTGTCGGTCGGTGCCGCGGCCGACACCGGGAACAGGTTCAGCGTGATCCCCGCCGGCGCGGACGGCGCGTACGTGCGCAAGCGCTCCATCGCCAGCCCGTGGCCCAGCAGCAGGTGGTGCACGGCCGCGACCGCGGAGGGCGGCGACGTCACGCCGGGCGCGTGTCGGCCCGACGCGTACCCGGCGAACGCCGAGCACCACGGCTCGTTCAGCGTGCACCAGCCCGCCACCCGGTCCCCGAGCCGTCGCGCCACCGACTCGGTGTACTCGGCGAACCGGTACGCGGTGTCCCGTGCCGCCCACCCGCCGCGTACCTCCAGCGCCTGCGGGAGGTCCCAGTGGTACAGCGTGGCCCACGGCGCGATGCCGGCCTCCAGCAACCGGTCCACGAGCCGGTCGTAGAAGTCCAGCCCCGCCTCGTTCTCCGCGCCGCCGTCGGGCCGCACCCGGGGCCAGGCCACCGAGAACCGGTACGCGCCCAGCTCCAGCGAGGCCATCAGCTCCACATCCGCCGCATACCGGCGGTAATGGTCGGCCGCGGGCTCGCCGGTGTCGCCGTTCGCGACCGCGCCCGGTCGCCGGCAGAACTCGTCCCAGATCGAGTCGGTCCGGCCGTCCACGGTGGTCGCACCTTCGATCTGGAACGACGCGGTCGCCGCGCCCCACACGAAACCCGTGGGAAAGCTCGACGAGACGGACTCCGCCGACTCCCGCAGTACTGACATGGTCACCCCTTCACGGCGCCGTGCATGATCCCGGCCACGATCTGCCGGCCGAGCACGAGGAAAACGATGAGGATCGGAATGGTCGCGAGCGTCGTGCCGGCCAGCACGAGCGAGTAGTCGACGTAGAACCCGCTCTGCAGCCGCTCCAGCGCGAGCTGCACGGTCGGGTTCTCCGCGTTCAGCACGACCAGCGGCCACAGGAAGTCGTTCCAGGACGTCATGAACGTGAACATGCCGAGGAACGCGGCCGCGGGCCGGACGGCCGGGAGCACGACGTGCCAGTAGACCCTGATCATCGAGCAACCGTCCACTCTGGCCGCTTCGATCAGCTCGTAGGGCACCACCTGCATGGTGTACTGGCGCATCCAGAACACGCCGATCGCGGTGACCAGGTTCGGCACGATCACGGCCTGCAGGTCACCCGCCCAGCCGAACTCCGCCATCGCCATGTACAGCGGGATGATCCCGAGCTGCGTGGGCACCGCCAGCGTCGCGACCACGAACACGAACAGCGTGTTGCGGCCGCGAAAGCGCAGCTTGGCGAAGGCGAACCCGGCGAGCGTGGAGAACAGCACGGTCGTCAGCGTCACCGCGCCGGACACGACCACGCTGTTGCCCAGCGCCTTCCAGAACGGCACCGAGTCGAACACCCGCACCGCGTTGGCGAGGAAGTTCCCGCCCGGCAGCAGCGACGGCACCTGCTCGGTGAGCACGGAGCTGTCCCGGCTCGACACGAGGAACGACCAGTAGAACGGGAAGATCGATCCTACGAGGAAAGCGATCAGCAGGCCGTACACCCAGAACCGGGCCCGCCGCGCGCCCGCTGAGTCGACCGTCTGCCGCCGCACCGCGACCGGCAGGGCGATCATCGGGCACCGTCCTCGGCGACACCCGTCGACGCGAGCCGCCGGGTCACCAGGAAGTTGACCACCGCGACCACGATGATCACCAGGAACAGCACCCACGCGATCGCGGACGCGTAGCCGAGGTGCTGGGTCTCGAACGCGGTCTGGTACATGTACAGGGTGATCGTCTGGAACTGGTTGGACGATCCGCCGTTGTTCGAGCCCGGCATCGCGTCGAACAGCTTGGGCTCGGTGAAGATCTGCAGCCCGCCGATGGTCGACGTGACCACCACGAAGATCAGCGTCGGCCGCAGCAGCGGCAGCGTGACCGAGAAGAACCGCCGCGCCGCGCCCGCGCCGTCGATGAGCGCGGCCTCGTGGATGTCCTTCGGGATCGCCTTCATCGCGGCCAGCACGATCAGGGCGTTGTAGCCCGTCCACCGCCAGTTCACCATGATCGCGATCGCGACGTGCGAGGCGAACCTGTTGCCCTGCCAGTCGATCCGGTCGAACCCGAAGACCTCCAGCATCCCGTTGACGAGCCCGTAGTTCGGCCCGAACAGGTTCGCGAAGATGATGCCGAGCGCGACGAGGCTCGCCACGTACGGCAGCAGCACGCCCACCCGCCACGCGGTCGGCAGCCGCAGCCGGGAGTTCAGCAACGCGGCCAGCAGCACCGCGATGACGATCTGGGGACCGGTGGACAGCACGAAGATGCTGATCGTGTTGACGAGCGCGTTCCAGAACTGCGGATCGCCGAGCAGCGTGGCGTAGTTGGCGAACCCGACGAACGTGCTCTCCACGTCGAGCAGGTCCCGGTCGAACAGCGACAGGTAGGACGTGTACAGCAGCGGGAAGAGCCCCACCACCCCGAACAGGACGAAGAACGGCGCGATGTACAGGTACGGCGACCACTTCACGTCCGCGACGCTCAGCCGCTGCCGCCACGTCAGCCGTGGCCGGCGAGGTGGGGGCGGGACGGGCGCCGCCCTGCTGGGCGCCCGTCCCGCGTCCGTGATCACCGGACCGGACATCAGCCGACGATCCGCTCGGCCGCGTCGACCGCCTGCCGCCAACCGTCCTCGGGGGACTTGCCCTGCTCGACCGCCTGCAACGCCGGGCTGGTCGCGTTCTCCTGGATCTTGCCGTCACCCGGGCCCTTGTACTGGGCCTGGCCGACCTTCTGCGCCTGCACGGCGAACAGCTCGCCGGTCTTGACGTCGCCGAAGTACTCGTTGGTCGTGTTCAGTAGCTCCGGCGAGGACAGCGCCTCGACCTGGCTCGGGAAGTTGCCGGTCTCCTGGAACGCCTTGATCTGCTGCTCCGGGGCCGTCAGCCAGGCGGCGAGCTCGGCCGCCTCCTTCGGGTGCTGGCTCTGCTTGGGCACGGCGAGGAACGAGCCGCCCCAGTTGCCGCCGCCGCCCGGGAACGCGTCGGTGACCGCCCACTTGCCGGCGTTGGCCGGGCCTGCCTGCTCCTGGACCACGCCCAGCATCCACGACGGGCAGGTCTTGGTGGCGAACGCGCCCTGCTTGAACCCGTTGTTCCACTCCGGGCTGAACGCGACCAGCTTCGCGGTCTGGCCTCCCCTGCCGGCCGCGGTCACCTGGTCCCAGTTCTCCTTGATGTCGGGGTTGGACTCGATGGCGAGCTCGTCGTCCTCGGTCAGGTAACCGGTCTCCAGCTGGTTCTGCATCGCGTTGAAGATCTGCGAGTCCGAGTCGAACCAGGCATTGCCGGTGGCCTCGACGTACCTGTCGCCGGCCGCGAAGTAGGAGTCCCACGACTCGAACAGCGGCTTGACCGCCTCCGGGTCCGACGGCAGGCCGGCCGCCGCGAGGAGGTCCTTGCGGTAGCACATCGCGAGCGGGCCGATGTCGGTGCCGTACCCGATCCAGGTGCCGTCCTTGGCCACCGCCGACTCGTACTTCCAGTCCAGCCAGCGGTCCGGCTTCGTGTCCGCCGGGCCGATGTCCGCGAGGTCGTTGAACAGCTGCGGCTTGTCGAGGATGTCCGGGATGTGGCCCTCCTCGATCGCGACCACGTCCTCCAGGCCGGAGGTCGCCGCGAGCTTGGTGAGCAGTTGCTGGTGGTACGGGCCGCCCTGACCCGTCTTGTGATGCGTGATCTTGATGTTCGAGTGCAGGCGCTCGTACTCGGCGAGCAGCTTCTCGTAGCCGAACTCGGTGAACGTGCCGATGGTGAGCTCGAGCTGGCCCCCGTCGCCACCGGAGCCACCGCTGGATCCTTCGTCGCCGCAGGCGGATACGCCGGCCACCGCGGCAAGGGCGATCGCGCCGGCTAACACCCGTGTTTGCTGTCGTCGCACGTCATTGTCCCTTGCTGACAGATGATTCTGGGAGCGCTCCCAGAATGGAACCCTGAGTGTGTCTCCAGTCACGAGCACTGTCAAGGAGATGGACGGGCGCGTTGACCCGATCGTTAGGGAGCGCTCCCAGAACCGGCTACACTCTGCGCGTGCCACCACGCTCCCCTCAGGACGAACGGCCGACGCTCGAGGACGTCGCCGCGTACGCCGGTGTCTCCCGCTCGACCGCGTCACGTGCGCTCAACGACGACGCCTACGTCAGCCCGAGATCGCGGGCGAAGGTGCTCGACGCGGCGCGCGACCTCGGCTACTCCCCCAACCACGCGGCCCGCTCCCTCGTCACCCGGCGGACGGGCGCGGTGGCCGTCGTGCTGTCCGAGCCCGAGGAGAAGGTGCTGGACGACCCGTACTTCGCCACGGTCATGCACTCGGCGTACCGGGAGCTGGCCGCCACCGGCGTGCAGATGCTGCTGATGTTCGTCGACAGCCGCGACGACGTGCCGCGCACGATCAAGTTCCTCGGGGGCGGGCACGTCGACGGCGCGCTCGTCTTCGCGCCGCACCAAGGAGATCCGCTACCGACGGCCCTGCGCCTGCTACGGCTGCCGATCGTGTTCGGCGGCCGGCCCGGCACCGGGCGGCGCGGCGTGCACGCGGTCGACTTCGACAACCGGGCCGGCGCTCGGCTCGCGGTGCGGCACCTGCTCGACACGGGCCGTCGGCGCATCGGCACGGTCACCGGCATGCTCGACCACCCCGCCGCCGCCGACCGGCTCGCCGGCTGGCGGGAGGAGTTGGAGGCGGCCGGCCTGGACTCCGCCGGCCTGTCCGAGGCGGGCGACTTCACGATGGCGAGCGGCGACCGCGCCACAGCCGCGCTGCTCGAGCGTGCGCCGGACCTCGACGGCGTGTTCGCGGCGAGCGACCTGATGGCGGCGGGCGCGCTGCGGGCCCTGCGCGCCGCGGGCCGTTCGGTGCCCGGCGACGTGGGCGTGGTCGGCTTCGACGACCACCCGACGCTGGCACCGGCGACGAACCCGCCGCTCACCTCCGTGCACCAGGACCCCCGCGAGCAGATCCGGCAGATGGTGCGGTGCCTGATGACCCTGCTCGCCGGGGACAAGGTCCGCCCCGCCACCACCGTCCTCCCGGTGACCCTGGCGGTGCGCGACTCGGCCTGACCCCGGTCTGACCCCGGTCTGACTCGGTCGGCCTAGTGCTCGTACGGATCCGCCGGCTCGCGGACCGGCCGGATGGAGCGGACCGTGGCCGTGGGGACGTAGTCGTTCGCCTTCGTGGCCGTGCCCGGCCGCACCTCGACGGCGACCTCGACCCAGCGGTCGTCGGCGAAGCGGGACAGGCCGGTACCGAGCAGCTTGACCTTCACCGGGTAGGCGTCGGCCGCGCAGCAGGCGATCGCGATCCGCGCGACGTAGGTGTCGCGGCCCTCGTGCACGACGAACCCGGTCAGCCGGACCGCGCGGCCGGTCAGCGAGCCGCCGGAGTCCCACGCGGCGCGCTCGGTGAACTCCGACAGCCCCAGCGGCACGACGTCGGCCTTCGGCAGCGCGGGGTAGCGCTCCATGCCGTCCTCGGCGGTCACCGCCGGGGCACTCGCCGCCCGCTGCACGGAGTCGGACCCGAGCGCGGGCGGCGCGATCAGGAACACGGCGAGCACCGGCAGCAGGAGCAGCCACGCACTCCGTGCCGGATGGTCGTGCCCGGCCACGCGCTGCCCGCGAACCTCCCGAACGATCGCCACGGCGGCCAGCGCGAGCATCACGGTGCCGCCGAGGATCAGCAGCCACTGGTGCTGCGGGCGGACGTAGCGCAGGTAGCCGCCGGTGAACGAGATCTTCAGCAGCGCGCCGCCGAGCAGGACGAGCAGGACGTTCTGGGTCTCGCGCCTCACGACGCCCCCTCGCAGGCTCGGTGCCGCCGCTCGCGGTCGCCCTGTGTTTGATGGTTCGCTCCGCAAGCTCCGCTCACAGGAAGACCACCCCCGCGACCACGGCGCAGCCGATCGCCACGACGAACGTCAGCGGCGCGAACCGCAGCGCGAAACGGCGGCCGAGTGTGCCGGCCTGCAGCGAGAACAGCTTGATGTCGACCGCCGGCCCGACGACGAGGAACACCAGCCGCGGCAGCAGGGGCAGCGCCGAGAGCGACGCGGCGACGAACGCGTCGGCCTCGCTGCACAGGGCGAGCAGCACGGCGAGCACGGCCATCACGACGATCCCGAGCACCACCTGGTCGCCGAGCGTGTCGAGCCACGTCCGCGGCACGACGACGTTCAGCACCGCGGCCGTGAGCCCGCCGAGCACGAGGAACCCGCCGGCGTCGACGAGGTCCTGGCGCGCCGTCTCGGCGAACATCGCCCACCGCGAGCCGGAGTGCTCGGGCGCCCGGCGCAGGGCCCGGGCGGCGAACCACTCCATGCGGCCGAACCGCGCCCACAGGAAGCCCATTACGACCGCCGTGCCCAGTGACCCGGCGAACCGGGCCGCCACCATCGCCGGCTCGCCGGGGAAGGCCACCGCGGTGGCCACCAGCACGACCGGGTTCACCGCGGGCGCGGCGAGCAGGAACGTCACCGCGACCGCGGCCGGCACCTCCTGCTGAATGAGCCGCCGCGCGACCGGCACCGCGGCGCACTCGCAGTTCGGCAGCGCGATCCCGGCGACCCCGGCCGCCGGCACGGCGAGCGCCGTGCGTCGCGGGAGCACCCGGCGCAGCAGGTCGGCGGACACGAACGCCGCGATCGCGCCGCTGACCAGCACGCCGAGCACGAGGAACGGCAGCGCCTGCACGCACACCGCGACGAACACGGTCGCGCCGGTCCGCAGTGCGGGCACGTCGAGGACGCTCGCCAGCCAGCCCTGACCGACGAGCGCGACGACCAGCACCACGCACAGGATCTCCAGGGACGTGATCCGCCGGCGCCGCGCGGTGCCGGCGGGCTCGTCCGGGTCGGTGACGGCCTCGGCGGGTGGAGTGGTCGTCATGACCCGGTCTGGTCACCGACCTCGCCCAGCAGCTCGGTACGCAGCTGCGAGGCCGTGGACACGACCAGCATCAGCAGCGTGCCCAGCGCCGCCGGCTCGATGCCGTCGGCCGGGAACGCGTACCGCAGCGTGACGTCCATGCCGGCGTCGGTGTGCACGACGCCGAGCGTGCCGAACAGGCCCTGGCCGGCCCGCTCGGCGGCGGACACGGCGAGCTTCGGGTCGTCGGGCAGGTCCCAGGCGACGACGCAGGTCAGGCTGAGCACGGTGAGCCCCTCCGCGAGCTGCATCGCCTGCACCGCGCAGGGCACGTCGACGTGCCGGAAGCTCAGCGCACCGTCGTCGTCCACGCGCACATCGTGGAACTGCTCCAGTGCCTGACGCGCCTTGGTGAGCAGATCACCGGTGGTCATCGCCTCCTGCTCGGTCATGCTTCTCCTTGTCCGGGGGACGCGGCGTCGACGGCGCCACCGAAGCGCCGGTCCCGCCGCGCGTACTGCTCGCAGGCGCGCCAGAGGTCGCGCCGGTCGAAGTCGGGCCACAGGATGTCCTGGAAGACCA
>NZ_JBOHGB010000193.1:0-11602 GCF_050699935.1 Actinophytocola sp. | reverse complement strand
GGGGTGCGACGGTCGTCGTCTTGTGCCGGCCCCACACCGGCTCCGGCAGCGCGGACCGGTCGAGCTTGCCGGTCGGGGTGACCGGCAGCGAGTTGAGCGTGACGTACCGGTTGGGCTGCATGTAGTCCGGCAGCCGGCGGGCCAGCCACGGGCGCAGCTCCGCCATCCCGATCCGGCGCCGCGGCACCAGGTACGCGACCAGCCGGACGTCGTCCTCGCGCACCGTCCACGTCGCGACCGCGGCGTCCCGGATGGACTCGTGCGCCCGCAGCGCGTCCTCGATCTCGCCGAGCTCGATGCGGAACCCGCGCACCTTCACCTGCAGGTCTGCGCGGCCCAGGAACTCCAGCCCGTCCCGCCGGCGGCGGACCAGGTCGCCGGTGGCGTACAGCCGCGCGTCGGGGCAGTCGGTGAACGGGTCGGCGTGGAACCGCGCGGCGGTCAGCTCCGGCTGGCCGTGATACCCGCGGGCGACGCCGGCGCCGCCGATGTGCAGCTCGCCGACCACGCCGTCGGGCACCGGCGCGAGGGCCGGGTCGAGCACGTGCAGGTAGGTGCCGGCGACCGGCGGGCCGAGCCGGATCGGGCCGGCGCGCACCTCGCCGATCGCCGAGTACACGGTCGTCTCGGTCGGCCCGTAGCCGTTGAGCACCCGGGCGCCGCCGGCGAGCAGCGCGTCGGCCAGGTCGCGGGGGAGCGCCTCGCCCCCGCTGATCCGCAGCCGCACCGACGCCGGCACGCCGCCCGCGAGCACGAGCGAGCGCCAGACCGACGGGGTGGCCTGGACGACGCTCGCACCAACCATGGCCAGCCGATTGCGCAGCAGGCTCCCGTCGGTGACCTCCGCGGCCGGCACCACGATCACCGACGCACCCCGCAGCAGTGGCGCCAGCAGCTCCACGACGGACATGTCGAACGATGGGCTGCTGATCGCGGCGAACCGGTCGGCCGGGGACAGGTCGAGCACGGCGTCCAGGTGGGACAGCAGGTTCGCGACGTTGCCGTGGGTGACCGCGACCCCCTTCGGCCGGCCCGTGGCTCCGGATGTGTAGAGCAGGTACGCGAGGCGGTCCGGGCAGGGCGGCGGGATGTCCGGCGGGGCGTCGGGCAACCCGGCGAGCTCGGCCCGGACCTCGGGTCTGTCGAGGTCGACGACCCGCCAGTCGCCCGGTGGCCGGACCCCGGCCGCGTCGTGGGTGACCAGTACCGGCGCCCCGGCGTCGGTGGCCATCGCGGCCAGCCGGTCGACCGGCCAGCCCGGGTCGAGCGGCAGGTACCCGCCCCCCGCGCGCCACGCGGCGAGGATGCCGACCGGTACGGCGATGCCCCGCGCGAGGCACAGCCCCACCGGCACGTCCGGCCCGATCCCGTTGCGCCGCAACAGATGCGCGAGCCGGTTCGCCGCCGCGTCCAGTGCCAGGTAGGTCAGCCGGCCGCCCGGGCCGACCACCGCGGGCGCGTCACCGAACCGGAGCAGGTCGGGTTGGAGCACCCGGTTCGGGCACGCCGCGGTGGCCGGCGGGGACGCGGTGGTCAGGGGCAGCTCGGCGATCCGGCGGCTCGGATCGGCCGTGGCGGCCCGCAGCGCCACCGCGTAGATCTCCGCGAGACCGGCGACGGTCTCGGCGTCGAGGATGTCGGTGTCGTAGGTCCACCGGGCGAGCCAGCGGTCCTCGCCCGGCACGACGGTCAGCATCAGGTCGAACGCCGACCCGCCGGCGTCGACCCGCTCCGGTATGAACAGCAGACCGTCCACAGTGGTCGGCTCGACCGGTGGTTCGACCTGGAACAGCGTCTGCACGACCGGCGCGTGCGCCACGGTCCGGCGCGGCGCGAGCAGGTCGACCAGGTGCTCGAACGGCAGGTCCTGGTTGGCGAGCGCCCCCTCGACCGCCTCCTCGGCGTGCTCGGCGAGCTCGGCGAACGTCGCCTCCGGGGCGATCCGCGCGGGCAGCGCGAGCGTGTTGGCGAGAAACCCGACGACCTGGTCGGTGCCCGGCCCGGTGCGCCCGGGCACGACCGTCCCGACGAGGAACTCGGCCTGCCCGGACAGCCGGTGCAGCATCGCCTGGTACACCGCGAGCAGCGTGCCGAACGACGCGCCGGGGACCGGCTCGAGCTGGGCGACCAGCTCCGCACCGCGCCCGCGGACCGTGGCGCGCCGCCGGTCGGTGGGCAGCGTGAGCACGGTCGGGATGCCGGCGAGCGTCTCGCGCCAGTACTGCGCGGCCTCGGTGTAGCTGTTGGCGTCGGCCTGCTCGCGCTGCCACACCGCGTAGTCCGGATGCTGCAGCTCCGGTGTGGGCAGGCGCTCGCCGCCGTAGAGCCGGGCGATCTCGTCGAGCAGCAGCGCGCACGACCAGCCGTCCGCGACCGACTGGTGCACGACCAGCAGCAGCTCGCGCTCGCTGGCAGAGCGGCGGAGCAGCCCGGTGCGCAGCAGCGGGCCCGTCGTGAGGTCGAACGGCTCGCGAACCAGTCGGTCCACATCGGACTCCTTGGTCGCGACCAGCGGCACCCCGGCCCGGGCCGCGACGACCTGCGAGGGCAGCCCGTCGACGTCGGTGTAGGTCGTGCGCAGCGCATCGTGCCGGTCGACGACCGTGCGCAGCGCCTCGGCGAGCCGGTCCGGGTCGAGCGGTCCGCACAGGCGGACCCGCCAGGCGTTGTGGAAGGCCGAGCTGCGCGGCATGAGCTGCTCCTGCAGCCAGAGCCGGCGCTGGCCGGAGGAGGTGGGGAAGAAGAACACGTCGTCCGCGGCTGTCGGGTTCACGACTATCCCAGTCAAATGGTTTCCAAAACAATCACAGGAAATATGTGAACGGGTTGCGTTACAAAGAAATTTGCAACAGAGAATTTGTCGCGAATTCGTGCGGGCAGGCGGCATCGTGGCCCATGATCGTCACCTTTCCTGACAGGCCCCCGCCTCGGCGCCTGACAGTACCGCGCCTGGTGACACCGGCGAATCACCCGAACGGGCCAAGTGGTGGTCCGGTGTGGACAATGTGCGAAATTGAGGGATCACGTGAAGAAACTGCGCGGGTACGGCGAGCGATAACCGATTGAAGAGGTGTCGCCGTGCGGGTTTTTGTTCATGATTGCGCCACCAGTCGTTCGATTGTCCGACGGTCGCCTCGAACAGTGGGGACGCCACCGCGCTGAATCGGTACGGGCGGCGCCCTGAGCGCGGTGTCAGGCCGGCTGGAACGGGTCGTGTCCCATCGACATGAGGCGGTGGCGCCAGTGCGCCTGCCCGGCCACCGGCTCCAGGTCGTCGCGGCGCTCGGCTCGCACCCGGTCCACGACCTCGCGCATGACGCGGCGGTCCTCGTCGGTGAGGTCCACGTGTCGCTTGCCCAGCACGTGCGGCACCTGCTGGCCGGTCGGCGGCCCGGCCTGGTCGGGCACGGTCTCGGTGTCTCGCTCGCGTCGCGCGTGCGCAGCCAGTCCGACAGCTCGCGGGAGGTCATGTTCACGACCTGGTGGAACTCCTGCCAGAGCTGGTCGTCGTTCGGGTCGCTCATGCCGGGTACCTACCCGGGCCGTCCGGCGCGAAACCATGGGCAACGCCCGGCCGTAGGGACGTGGCCGCCGAACTGCCCGACCCGCTCGGCCGGGAAGGCCGCCGGGACCAGCGGTGTCCACACCGGACCGGGCGGGACGCGGTTGACCCGGATGCCGCCGCCGTCCCCGGATCAACCGGGCGGCGACCGGATGCCTGGCGCGGTCACTCCTCCGGCAGTGGCCAGCACATGCGGACCGTCGTGCCCCGCGTGGACGACGTGATCCTGAAGTCCGGGGAGAGGCCGCGGATGAGCGGGAGCCCGCGCCCCCGGGTGCCGGGATCGGCCGGCGGCGGCTGCCACTGGCCGTAGTCGGTGACGGTGACGACCACGCGCCCCTCGTCGTCGTCGCGCACCGCGTCCACGTCGAGCACGCCCTGCAACTGTCCGGCGTAGGCGTGCTCGACGGAGTTGGCCATCGCCTCGTAGCTCGCGAGCGTCAGCGCCTCGCGGTCGTCCGGGCCGAGTCCCGCGTGCTCGGCCCACCTGGCCAGCACATGGCGCAGGCTGGTGAGCCGGCCGGCGACGGCCGGGACACGGACGTGCAACTCGCCCCCCTGAACGTCCTCGAGTTGCCGCTGCCCCTGATTCACGATCAACCCCCGCGCAGCGCCCTATCTCGAGTCGGATGTATGGCGAACACGCCGGCGATGCCGGTCAGCTCCATCGGCCGCAGCGTCGCGGTGCCAGTCGCCACGAGCCGGAACGCCGTCCGCTCGCCGGCCTGCTGCATTCCGCTGATCAACACGCTCATGCCCGCGGAGGCGAGGAAGCTGACGTCGCTGAGGTCGACGACCAGCACCGCGGGTTCTCCTTCGAGCGCCGTCTTGATCGACTCCTCCACCGCCGGCGCGGTTCCCATGTCCACCTCGCCGGACACGCTCACCACCACGGCCCCGTCGACGTTCTCCGTTCGCACCGAGAAATCCGCCGGTGTCGCGCCTTCCGGCCGAGCCGACTCCGTCACCGTCCCACCGCCTTGCCCTTGAACGTGCACGTCATGAGCCACATGGCGGCAGAGTTACCACCGGTGCCCACCCCTAAACGCGACGGGCACCGTCCGGTTCTCGGGTAGCCGCCGGAGGCCGCCCCAAAACCGGGCCGGGCGGATGACCCGGCCCAACCAGGAGCTTGAACCCGGGTTTCGACCCGGGACGGGCGGGCATCCGGGCGCCATGGCGGAGTTGCCCGACTTCCGATCGCTGTGGATGGACACCGCGCCGGGGCCGGACCGGGCGGGCGGGTCGTTGCCCACCGAGGCGGAGATCGTCGTCGTCGGCGCCGGGATCGCCGGGCTGACCACCGCGTACCTGCTGGCCGACGCCGGTCGTTCGGTGCTGGTGCTCGAGGCGCGAACGGCCGCGGGCGGGGTGTCCGGGCACACGACCGCCAAGCTGACCGCGCAGCACGGGCTGACCTACCACGGCCTGGCGTCGCGCAGGGGCCCGGCGGCCGCGGCCGCGTACGGGGCGAGCCAGCTGGCCGCGCTCGACTGGGTCGCGACGACCGCCGACTCCCTGGACATCGACTGCGAGCTGGAGCGGACGGACAGCTACGTCTACACCACCGACCCCGCCCGCCGCGACGCGTTGCGTGCGGAGGCGGGCGCGGCGCGGGCCGCGGGGCTGCCGGCGTCCTACACCGACTCGCTGGACCTGCCCGTGCCGGTCGCCGGCGCGGTGCGCGTCGCCGACCAGGCACGGTTCCATCCCCGGCGTTGGCTGCTGGGCCTTGCGGCACGGATCGAGGCGCTCGGCGGCCGGCTCCTGGAGGACGTCCGGGTGACCGGCGTGCGCGCCGGCCGGTCGGCGATCGTGCGGACCACGTCGGGCGTGGTGCGCGCGGATCAGGTCGTGGTGGCGACGCACTACCCGGTGCTGGACCGCGGGCTGTTCTTCACGCGGCTGGATCCGGTGCGGGACCTGGTGATCGCGGGCCCGCTCCCCGCCCGGCTGCGGCTGTCCGGCGTGTACCTCGACGCCGACACCCGCCACTCGGTCCGCCTCGCCTACGCCAGCGGCGAGCCGGTGCTGATGGTCGGCGGCGAGCACTACCGCGTGGGCGACCGGGTCGACGTGCGGGCCCGGTACGCGCGGCTCGCGTCGTGGGCCGCCGAGCACCTCGGGCTGACCGACCTGCGGTACCGCTGGTCCGCACACGACATGTCCACTGTGGACGGCGTGCCGTACGTGGGCCGGTACCATCCGGGCAGCCGGAACCTGTGGGTGGCGACGGGGTTCGGCCATTGGGGGATGACCGGCGGCACGGCGGCGGGCCTGCTGCTGCGCGACCTGGTGCTGGGCCGGCCGAACGAGCTGGCCACCCTGTACGACCCGGGCCGCCTGCCGCTGTCCGGCGTGCCCACCCTGGCCGGCGACAACGTGACGGTCGCCAGGCACCTGGCCGGCGACCGGCTGCGGGCACTGGCGTCGGCGGACCTGGCGAACCTGGCCGCGGACTCGGGCACGGTGGGCCGCGCCGGCACGGCGTTCGTGGCCGCCTACCGGTCCGCGACGGGCGAGCTGACGTGCGTGTCCGCGCGGTGCACGCACCTGGGCTGCCTCGTGGCGTTCAACGACGCGGAGCGCAGCTGGGACTGTCCGTGCCACGGCTCCCGCTTCGACGTCGACGGCTCGGTGCTCCAGGGGCCGGCGGTGCGTCCGCTGCGCCGACTGTCCGACGTGGAGCGAGCCGTTGGCGCATGACCACCCGGGGCCAGGCGTCGAGTCCCTGCGCCGCCTCGGCGGCACGGATCGCGCGCAGCCCCTCGGTCAGGTGTTCCGGCGCCACGACCTCGAAGCCGAGCCGCTCGTAGTAGGGGCCGTTCCACGGGACGTCGGCGAAGGTGGTGAGGCTGAGCTCGGGCAGGCCGCGCGCCACCGCCCACTCCCGCGCGACGTCGATCAGCCGGCGCCCGACGCCCCGCCGCGCGTGCTCGGGTCGCACCGACACCTGCTCGATGTACGCGTGCCCGTCCACGACCGCCACCAGCAGGTACGCCACGGGCCGGTCGTCGTGGTCCATGTACACCCACGCCCGCCCGTCCGCCTGGTACGCCGCGAGCTCCTCGACGCTCGGCGGTTCGTCGTCGGCGACGGCGTCCATGCCGATCTCCCGGAACGGTCGTCCGGCCGCCCGCTCCACCTCACGCAGCTCGGGCAGGTCCTCGGGCCGGGCTTCGCGGATCATGTGGCCTTTCTAGCCCAGGGTCGTCGGTCGGCGCCGGGCGACGAGGTTTCGTCAAGGAAGGAACGGCGGCCGCCCGGGATCCGTGGGCGACCGCCGTTCCGGTGCGGCCAGCGTCAGAAGTAGATCTTCCTCAGCTCGCCGCGGGTCGCCTGGAACCCGTTGGCCCACAGGCTGTCGACGCGCCCGATCTCGTCGGCGTTCGGGAACGCGTTCGTGCACGACGGGCCGGGGCCGCCGCCGGACATCAGCTCCGAGCAGGGGCCCTCGTAGTGGTCCGGCAGGCCGAGGACGTGGCCGGTCTCGTGGGCGGTGATGCGAACCGTGTGGTACTGCTCGGCCTGGGTGTAGTCGATGAAGATGTAGCCGTTGCCGTGCCCGTCGGTGTACGCGTACGAGCCGCGCGGGTCGTTGCCCTCGTAGAAGTCCAGCGTCGCGCAGGACGGGTCGTCCGAGAGCTGGACGTTGCTGACCGACGAGTTCCAGTTCGCCGCGCCCTGGGTGATCTCGGACGCGAAGGTGGGTGCTCCGGACGCGTCGTAGCAGACCGTCGTGGCGGCGGCGCGGACGTCGGTCGGGGTCGATGGTGCGGCGGCGGCCTGGCCGGCGGTCAGCGGCGTGATGATCATCGCTGCCCCGACTGCGACGGACAGGAACGACTTCCTGATCATCGAACCCTCCTCGCGCACACGTGTCGCGGTCCGGAAGTCCGCCGCGCTCGAACAGGACGTTAGGAGTGGTCAGAGCGGTATGGCACCAACTTTCGTAGGATCAGAAGGTTGGTGAATTACCACTTGCAGGTCTTTATTGACAGGTGATAACGACGCTGGAAGAGTGGGACGATCGGGCGCCGGTCGCGAGTCAAGGTGTGTGGGCGACGACCTCGATGGTCACCAGCACCGCGACGGCCTCGATCGCGAGCAGCGAGACGAGCACGACGAGCTGGGTGACGCCGGCCTGGATCGGGTCGCCGCCACCGAGCAGGACACCGACGAACGCGCCGGGCAGCGTGACGAGCCCGACGGTGCGGGTCTGGTCGAGCACGGGCACGAGCGCCTGGTTCGCGGTGGGGCGGGTGATCAGCAGCGCGGCGTCGCGGTTGAACAGGCCGAGGGCGAGCGCGGCCTCGTACTCGCCGCGGCGGGCCCGCAGCTCGTCCCGGGCGCGGCGGCCGGCGAGCGAGGTGGCCGTCATCGCGCCGCCGATGAGGATGCCCGCGATCGGGATGATCGCCACCGGCCGCGCGGGCACGATGCCGGTGCCGACGAGCAGCGCGAGCACGGGCCCGACCCCGGCGGCGATCGACATCGCGGGCCCGGGCAGCGCGCGTACCGCGGCCCGGCCGCCGCCGCGCGTGATACGGCCCGCCGAGGTGACCGCCGCGATGCCGTACATCAGCAGCACGAACCCCGCGGTGAGCCAGCCGGACGCGAGCACCGCGGCGATGAGCAGCGAGACCGTGCCGAGCTGCACCGTCGCCCGGGTCGCCGCCGTGACCACGGGCCGCCACCCGTCAAGCCGCCCGAGCCGCACGACCAGCGCGCCGACCACCGTCAGCAGCACCAGCACCCCGGCAAGCGGCCACCCCACCACGATGATCTGCCCATCCACCAACTCAGCCTCCCATCCCGCGAGTCCAACGTTCCGGACCCGCGAGTCCAACGTTCCGGACCCGCGAGTCCAACGTTCGGGTGTCCGGGGCAAGGTGGTGCCACCTGGCTTGAGAAGGCGGCGAAAGGCGATGAGTCCGATCGAGGATTCCGCAAGTACACGGACGGCCGTCCTATGATTCGGAAAGGAGATTCGGCGCACCCTTTGCGCGTACCGCGAGGCTATTGGCGCGGCTGATCTCGACGGACTTGCGAGACTCTGGGAGCCGTCGCTGGCTTGATGACCACGTAATCCTGTGCGACGGACAAACGGTGACATTTCGCGCCACAGTCGATTAGGGCACCGGGGAACTATCGGCAGGCACGATCATCGCGTCCACATCGAAGGTCAACCGGCCCTCGGGACGTTGGACTCGCGAGTCTGGAACGTTGGACTCGCGGGTTCGGAGCGTTGGACTCGCGGGTTCGGAGCGTTGGACTCGCGTGCGGGGGCGGGGGGCTGGCGGTTACTCGTGTTCTTGGCCGCAGACGAGGAACTCGGTGAACTCGGGCCACGACAGCGGGTCCGGCTCGTCGGCGAGCGCGCCCGCCAGGCCGCACGCTAGGAACGGCTCCACCGCGCGGTTGTGCCACCGGAACCCACATGCGCGCACGGCGCCGTCGCGCGGCACGCCGTCGGCGAAGTCACGGAGGTCGGCGACCTGGGACAGGATCACCCGCTCCCACACGTCGAACCCGGCCATCGACTCGGTCACCCCGAAGTCGGCCGTCCGCCACGCCTCGTCGAACGGCGGGACCGGCGCCGTGCCCGCGTCACGCAGGAGGCCGAGGAACAGCGCGGCCGGCAGTTCCGGCAGGTCGCGCGAGGTGCTGCCGAGCAGCCAGAGCGTCCGCAGGTACTCCTCCAGTGGCCGGTCGGTGCTCTCGCCGATGGCCAGCAGCTCCCGGTGCATGATCACCGCGCCATTCGATCATGGACGGCCGCCGCGGCGTGAGCCCCGAGACACGTTTGTCACCTGAGGGCCGGGCCGGACGTCAGTCGGCCCAGCGCACCGGCGTGGTGGTGCCGCCGCGCCAGTCCGACCGGAGGATCGCGTAGCCGACGCCGTCGTGCGGCGAGCTGTGCGGCGAGCCGTCCGGGGCCGGCCACGCCTGCCGGTAATGGGCCTCCTTGACGTACCCGTTGCGCCGCAACACCGAGCGCATGGCGTGGTTGTCGATCCGGGTGGTCGCCTCGATCCGCTTGATCGTGGGCAGGGTCGTGAAACAGGTACTCGGTCAGCCACCCCACGGCCAGCGTGCCGAGGCCCTGCCCGCGGTGCGCGGCCGCGAGCCGCAGGTCGAACAGCGGCGTGCCGTCGGCGAGGTCGAACAGCCGGACCACCCCGGCCGGCTCGCCGCCACGCTCCAGCCAGAACGTCCGGGCCGACGGGCCGTCCCAGTGGCCCTCCGCGACCTGGCGGAGCACCTCCGCCCGATCCGGCGTGCCGCTGTGGAACGGCCACGGCTCGCCGGTCAGGAACTCGGCGAGCTCGGCCGCCTCGCCCGGGGTGAACCGTCTGGCGCCGAGCGTGTCCGACATCGTGCCTCCCGTGTGCCGGCCGCAGGATAGCCCGGGTCGGCGCGCTCAGCGGGTGTAGCGCAGCAGCACCGTCGCCCCGTCGAAGGTCCGTGCCTCCGTGAGCTTCAGGTCGAACCGGTCCGCGAGCCCGAACAGCTGCTTGCCGCCACCGAGCACCACCGGGTGCACGACCACCTGGTACTCGTCGATGAGGTTCAGGTCGGCCAGCGCCTTCGCGACGCCCGCGCCCCCGGTCAGCTGCATGTCCTTGCCCGGCTCGGACTTGAGCGCGCGCACCTCGGTCGCCAGGTCGCCGCCGAGCACGCGGGTGTTCCAGTCCGCGGTGGTCAGCGTCCGCGAGAAGACGACCTTCGGCGTGGCCCGCCAGATCGGCGCGAAGTACCGCGCGTGCTCCTCGGTGGTGTCCTCGTCGGCCGTCGGCCAGTAGCTGGACATCAGCTCCCAGACCTCGCGGCCGTAGAGGAACGTGTCGACCCGGTCGTTCTCCTCGTGCGAGTACGCCGCCAGCTCGGGGCCGAACACCGGCCAGTCGAACTCGCCGTTCGGCCCGTTGATGTGGCCGTCGAGCGACACGTGCACCCAGTAGATGATCTTTCGCATGTCCGGCTCCCGGAGCTGGGTGGCGCCCCCGGTGGGCGCCGTCGCGAACAAGTCGGAGGCGACCACCGGATCTCTACACGCGGCTGCGGAGGTCTCTCGGACGGTCCGGAACCGGCCGCGCGGTCGTACGCTCTGCGTTCGTGAGTCCTTCCGCCGAGGAGATCGTCCGGACCGCCGCGCACTGGATCGACCGGGGCGTCCGGCTGGACACCCGGACGCTGGCGACCGAGCTGGGGATCTCCCGCAGCACGCTGTTCCGCCGCGTCGGCAACCGCGAGGACCTGATGGGCGACGCGCTCTGGTACCTGGCCGACCGGACGATGGCGGCCGCGGTCCGCGACTGGGAGAAGGCGCACGGCACGGCGGTCCGGGACTCGGACGGCGAGCTGCGCTGCCTGGCCGTGATGCGCCGGTACCGCTCGGACGTCGCCGGCAACAAGGGCTTCCGCCGGCTGCTCGACGACGAGCCCACGGTCGCCATCCGGGTGCTGACCGACCCGCACGGCCGGGTGCAGCCGCGGGTCATGGCCGCGCACGTCGAGCTGCTGCGACGCGACATCGACGCGGGCGGGTTCGTGCCGGCCGTCAGCTTGGAAAGCCTCTGCTACGCGATCGTCCGGCTAGGGGAGGCGTTCCTGTACTCCGACGTGCTGGCCTCCCGCGCGCCGGACCTGGCCGCGGCATCGACGTTGCTCGCCGCGCTCGTGGAGGGACACGTGCCGGCGCGCGAACCGCTCTTGTGAAACACATCCCGGTGGTGTTTCATCGAGGAGCGCTCACCGAGGAGTCTCAATGATCAAGTCAAGCCGCGTGCGTGACCGGCAGAATGGGGGTGAAGCGCCGGTTGTCACGCGGCAGTGCCCTCAGCATGTCGACTCGGCGGCGGGCGAGGGCGATGACGGCTTGGACGTGTTTGAGTCCTTGTCCGCGTTTCTTGAGGTAGAAGCCGCGGTTGGGGCCTTCGCGGATGATGCTGGTCTGCGCGGAGAGGTAGAACACCCGGCGCAGGTGGCGGCTGTGGCGTTTGGGGCGGTGCGGGTTGCCGGTGCGGCGGCCGGAGT
>NZ_JBOHGB010000192.1:0-11899 GCF_050699935.1 Actinophytocola sp. | reverse complement strand
GTCCCCAGAGGCGCCGACGCCGAGTCGCACCGCGCCAACGCCCGCGCCCCCGAAGCCGGCGGCGCCCGCGAAACCCGCCGAGTCGCCGGCCGGGGCGCAGCAAGCCACACCCTCGAGGCAAGCGGAATCCGACGCCCGGCCGACCGAGAAGCCGGCGGGCACCCCGCGGGCCCAGGCCGCGTCCCCAAAGCCGAAGTCGCCCACCACCGCCTCACCCGCGAGGCCATCCCCAGGGCCATCCCCAGGGCCATCCCCAGCGCCAACCACCGGCCCGGTGGCCGAGCCCTCCTCAACCTCACCAGCGAAGCCGGCCGTGGGGTCGCCTGGCGAGCCGGTCTCGAAGCCCCGCCCCGCTGACTCTCCGAAGCCCGCGTCACCCGCCGCCGAGCGTTCGGAGAAGGCGTCTCCTGGCGAGTCGGTCTCCAAGACACGCCCTGCTGACTCTCCCAAGTCCGCGTCTGCCAGCGCTGGGCCGAGCACAGGATCCGCTGCCGAGCCCGCGAAGAAGCCGGTCGCCGAGTCGCGGGGCGACTCGGTCACGAGCAAAGCCTCCGAGCCCCAGCCCGCGAAGAAGCCGGACGCCGGGTCCCAGCGCGACCCGGTCACCGATCCATCCGCCGGGCACACCGGCGACTCCGGCTCACTCACCGACAAGGGACGCGTCGGCGAATCCTCCGAGACGCCGACGCCGAAGCCGGACGCCGAATCGCCGGACAAGTCGATCACCGGCGCGCGTCCGGCCTCGTCCGCTCCGCAGTCGCCGCAGTCGCCCGAGCCTGGCGCGCCTTCCGGCGGACAACGCACCGAGTCGGTGACCGAGCCACCGGAGACCTCGCCGGCCAAACCCGCCGCCGAGTCGCCTGACAAGCCAGGTCCCGGCGACCGTCCCGAGTCATCGGCCCCACCCTCGACAAAGCCGTCACCGGCGAAGCCGGCAACCGAGCAGCCCGCCAAGCCCTCGAAGGCACCGACCGAACCACCCGCCAAGCATCCGACCGGTCTCGACTCACCACGCGCCGAGCCGGCCACGGCCAAGCGAGACAAGTCATCCGAGCCGGGCAAGCCCGACACTCGCAAGGAAGCGGCCGAACGGAGTCCGGAACCGAAGACGCCCCCGGTCACCACGCCGCCGAGCCCGACCGAGGCGTCACGGCCCGACGGCCCGACCTACGAGCCGTCGGAGCGCTCCCTCTTCGAGCCCTACATCCCGCCCGGCCCCCCGCCCCCCGTCCCGCGGCTCCCCCGCGTGCGACGCTCCTGGTTCGACCGCCCGCCGGGCTCAACACAGGCCACATCGCCCGACGAGTCGACGGCGTCGCCCAAACCGGACGCGCCGACACCGCGCCCGCCAGCCTCACCGTCGCAGCCCGGCGCACGGACCGAACCAAGCGCGCCCGCCGAACGGCGTACCCCACCGACCGACTCATCGCGGGCGACCGAGGCACCGCCGACAACGCGACCAACCCAGCCCGCGCCAGCACCAGCGCCGCCGGGTGCAAGGCCGGCCCCGCCCGATGCCCCGGAGGCCCGGGTGGCGCCGCCGGACGCACCGGCCGATCGACCCACTCCGCCCGGCTCGCCTCGTCCCCAAGCACCGGAGACGCGCCCGCCGACCGGCCGACCGTCCGCGCAGGACGAGACCACACCCGAGCGGCGCACACCCGCTGACTCGCAAGCGGCGGAGCCGGCCACGCGGCGCACCCCGCCCGGTCAGCCGGACACCCCACGCGCACGAGTCGCGGAACCGACCGACCGGCGCACGCCACCGGGGGAGTCGACGCGCGCGTTGCCCGACTCGCCGGGTGGTCAGGACGTGCCCGCCCGCCCGGACTCACCCCAGGCGCGGGTCGCGGAACCGACCGACCGGCGGCAGGCGGAACCGCGTGGTCCGGTGGCCAAGCCCACCGACGGTCCCGACTCGGCACTCGGGACACCATCCCGGCCTGACGCACCACAAGCCGGGCAAGCGCCGACCGAGTCGCCTCGGGTGGCGCCGCCGGACGACCGACCGGACGCGCGTGGGCAGCAGGCGGGGACCGCGCCGGCCCGACCGGATTTGCCCAGGGCACCGCAGGCACCGACCGACTCGACGGCGGATGGCGGCACAGCGACTCGCCCGCGACCGGACGCGACGAGCCCGCCGGTGCGGCGGGCCACGCCGGCACGCCCCGATGCGCCAGAGCAGCCCCGCCCGGGCGACACGGCGTCGCCGGCCGACGGTGGCACCCCAACGCGGCCGGACTCACCTCCGACGGACGAAGGTCGCCGTCCCGGCCGGGCCACGCCGACCCACCCGGACTCTCCTCGCGGCCCGCAGGCCCCACCCGATCGCCGACCCGACCAGAGCCGGACCACGTCGCCCGCCGAGGGACGCACCTCGACGCGGCCACGACCCGACGCACCGCCGGCTGACGGCGGACCGCCGGCCCGGCCCGACGCGGCGGCTGCCGGTCAGGATTCGGCGGCGACTCGTGCGCGGCCTGGTTCGCCGTCGGATGGCGGTCGGCCTGTTTCGCCGGCTCGGCCCGGCTCGGCCCACGCCGGTCAGGACTCGACCGCTACCCGTCCGCGGCCCGACTCTCCCCGCGGCACCCCGACTCGGCCGGGCACTCCGCAAGCCCCGACTCCACCGGCCGAGGGCAGCACCTCGACGCGGCCACGACCTGAGGCGCCCCCGGCGAAGCGAGGTGCTCCGCCTCAGCCGGATTCGCGGCGTGCGTCGCCTGCTGATGGCGACATGTCGACGCGGTCTCGGCGTGATGCGCCGCCGGGTGAGCGGGGTGCTCCGCCCCGGCCGAATGCGCCGGGGAAGACTCCACCCGCCGATGGCAGCACCTCCACCCGCCCCCGGCCGGCCACGCCTCGGACCAGCCCGCCGGACTTGCCCACTCGGCGCCGACTCGAATCGCCGCGGAGCACACCGCCGGCCGATGGAGAGGCGCCGACCCGCACCCGGCCGGATTCGCCGCCGCGGCGTGCTGGCGAAACGACGAGCGCCCGGCCGGACTCGCCGGCTGACGGTCGTACGCCGACTCGCCGCTCGCCGGATCCGTCGAGCGCCGGCGACACGGCCACGCCAACGCGGCCGGACTCCCCGCGTGCGCCGCGCGATGGCGACACCTCGACCCGGCCCCGGCCGGACTCGCCGCCCGACAGTGACACCGCGCCCCGCAAGCGGCCGGACTCACCACCGGCTCCGCGCAGAGGTGACACGGCGACGCGTGTGCCGCCGGATTCGCCTGCCGGGCCTCGTGACGGGACCACGTCGACCCGCACGCGGCCGGACTCGCCGTCTGGTGTGGACACTGGGACTCACCAGCGGCCCGACTCACCGGCCGGGCCTCGTGATGGTGATACGGCGACTCGTGCGCGGCCGGACTCGCCGTCTGGTGTGGACACGGGGACTCGCCCGCGGCCGGATTCGCCACCCGCTCCGCGTGATGGACATACGACTCGCCGGCCGCCGGCTTCGCGGGATGGTGACACCGCGACACGTGCACGTCCGGATTCGCCGCGCGACGGTGACGCCCCGACTCGCACAGCGCCGGATTCGCCGGCCGGGCCTCGTGATGGGGACACGGCCACGCGTGCCCGGCCGGACTCGCCGCCCGTGCCACGTGATGGGGACACGGCGACGCGCCAGCGTCCGGATTCACCGCCCGTGCCACATGATGGTGATACGGCGACTCGTGCGCGCCCGGACTCGCCTTCGGCGCCTCGGGATGGTGATACGGCGACGCGTGCGCGGTCGGGTTCGCTTCCCGTTGGGGAGTCCGCGAAGTATGCGTGGCCGGATTCGCCGCCCGATGGCGATACCGCGACTCGCCAGTGGCCGGATTCGCCGCCCGATGGCGATACCGCGACTCGCGAGCGTCCGGATTCGTCGCCGGCTCCGCGTGATGGTGACACCGCGACTCGCGAGCGGCCGGACTCATCGCCGGTCCCGCGTGATGGTGACACCGCGACTCGCGAGCGGCCGGATTCGCCGCCGGTCCCGCGTGATGGTGACACCGCGACTCGCGAGCGGTCCGACTCGACCCGGTCGCCGGGCGACAGTGGCACCTCGACGCGCGAGCGGGCGGACTCGGCACCGCGGGACGGGGCGACCCACGCCTGGCCCGAGGCCCCCGAAGCCCCCGAGGAGGACGACAAGGACGTTCAGCCCCGGCGTACCGACAGCCGGCGTACCGACGACCGGCGTACCGACGACCGGCGTACCGACAGCCGGCGTACCGACAGCCCGTGGACGGACCCCGCCGACCGCGCGGAGCCCGACACGACCGACCGCGGGGATTCCGGCCGGTCCGACACGACCGACCGCCGGGGGTCCGGCCGCTCCGACACCGACCGCCGGGGGACCAGTCGGCCCGAGTCGGGTGGGCGGCATGCGGTGCGGCCGCCCACTGGGCGCACCCCGACCCACACCCGGCCCGACGCGCCGCCCGATCGTCGACCCGACGGCCGGCCGGACCGCGGGCCCGGCCCGCGCCAGGCGTCCCGACCGACGGACCTGCAGGGGCCGGCGGCACCGCCGAAGCCGGGACCACACCGGCCCGCACCGGGCGGGCCGCACGGCCGGGTCGAGCCGCGCACCCCACCGACCGGGTACTCCGGCGAGCCGACCCAGTTCCTCCGGCCCGGGCAGCCGCTCAACACGCAGAGCGAGGCGACCCAGTTTCTCAAGCCCCTGCGTACCTGGCCGACGGAAGGCGGGCGGCTCGACGAGCCCGTCGCCGAGCCCCGCGAAACCCGGGAGGTGCGGGAAGAGCGACGCGAGGAGCCGGCCGAAGCGCCGCGCCGGAAGCTGTTCCTCATCGCGGCCGTCGCCTTCGTGGCGGTGCTCGCGCTGGGGGCCGGGGTGGTCTTCGCCGTCCCGGGGCTGTCCGACCGGCTCGGCATCACGAGCGGCGGCGACGTCGCCGTGGCGCCGCCGGCACCGCCGGTCAACTTCAGTCCGGGCCTGCGGGCGCCCGGGGCCGACGCGCCCGCGCCCACCCCGGACGGCGTCCGCGCCGCGCTCGCCGGGCCCACCTCGGCCCCCGAGCTCGGCACGCTCACCGGCGTCGTCTTCGACCCCCTGGCGAACGAGACGCTCTGGGACAGCAACCCCACCACGCCACTGGTTCCGGCCTCCACCGGCAAGATCCTCACCGCCGCGTCCGCGCTGCTCAGCCTCGACCACACCGCGCAGCTCACCACCCGCGTCGTGGAGGGCGAGCAGCCCGGGGACGTGATCATCGTCGGTGGCGGTGATCCCACCATCTCCTCGCTCAAGCCCGGCGTCGAGTCCGTCTACCCCGGCGCGGCACACCTCACCGACCTGGCCAACCGGGTCGAGAAGAGCGGCGCCCAGGTCGACACCGTGCACGTCGACCTCGGCCGGTACGCGGGCGACAGTATGGCGCCCGGCTGGTCCAACGACGACATCGGCGCCGGCTACATCGCGCCGATGGTCCCCGCCATGCTCGACGGCGGCCGTGCCGACGCGACGGCGCAGAACGGCCCGCGCACGGCGAACCCGGCCCGCCAGCTCGCCGAGGAGTTCGCCACCCGCATCGGCGCCACGGTCGCGGACCAGGCGGAGGCGACCGCCAAGGAGAACGCGAAGGTCCTCGGCGAGGTCAAGTCCGCGCCGATGGTGGAGCTCGTCGACAACATGCTCCAGTCGTCGGACAACGTGCTCGCCGAGGCCGTCGCCCGCGAGGTCGCCAGGAAGGCGGGGGAGGAGGTGTCCTTCGCCGGCGCGAGCAAGGCGACCCTGGACATCCTGCGCGACAACGGCTTCGACCTCGACGGCGTGACCATGGCCGACGGCAGCGGGCTGTCCACTGAGGACCGTGTGCCCGCGCGGCTGTTCGCCGACATCCTCGCCGTGGCGGCCGGGCCGGACGGCAAGGATCCGCGCACCGCCAAGCTCCGGCCGCTCGTCGGCGGGCTCCCGGTCGCCGGCGGCACGGGCACGCTCGACGATCGCTTCGACGACGTCGGCGCGGACGGCCGCGGCTGGGTCCGGGCCAAGACCGGCACCCTGTCGGGCGTGAACTCGCTGGCCGGCGTGGTCCTCGACGCGGACAACCGGCTGCTCGTGTTCTCGCTGATGACGAACGGTGGAGGCGACACGAACACGGTCCGCGACAAGCTCGACGTCGTGGCGGCGACGCTGCGCGGGTGCGGCTGCCGCTAGCGCGCCCGGCTCGCCACGCCAGCTTCACGAATCGTCGGGTAGCGTCGATGACATGAGCGCGGCGGCCAGCTCTGCGGAGTCGACGGCGAACCGGACACCGGTCGACTGGGGCGTCGCCGTGTCCACGGCACAGACCCTCATGAAGCCGGGGCCGGCGGTGCCGAAGGAGGAGGCCGAGCGCACGGTCGAGCAGCTGCGCGAGGTCACCGGCCCCGCGGAGGCCCACGTCCGCGGGCTGACCGGGCTCGGTGAGGGCCTGCCGCTGCTGCCGGGCGACGTCGTCGACCGGCGTGGCTGGGTGTCCGCCGCGGCCGAGGGGCTCTCGACGCTCACCGAGGGCACGCTGCCCACCGGCTCGAACCGGACGGTCGGACCCGTGCTCGCCGGCAGCGCCGGGGTACAGGCCGGCATGGTGCTCGCCTACCTCGGCGGGCGCGTGCTCGGCCAGTACGACCCGTTCGGCAGCCCGGCCAACGGCACAGAAGACGGCGCAGACAACGGCACGGACAACGGCCCGGACAACGGCCCGGACAACGGCCCGGAGGACGCTACTGACACCGGCTCCGGCGAGCACCGTGGTCGGCTGCTGCTCGTCGCGCCCAACATCATTGCCGCGCAACGGGCCCTGGACGTGCCGGCCGAAGACTTCCGGATGTGGGTCTGCCTGCACGAGTGCACCCACCGCCTGCAGTTCACCGCGGTGCCGTGGTTGCGCGGCTACTTCGCCGGCGAGGTCCGCCGGTTCCTGTCCGGCCTCGACGAGACGGCGACGAACGCGTTCAGCCGGCTGCCCGACATGATCCGGGCGGCCCGCCGGCGCGCGGAGGGCGAGACCGGCAGCGGTGGGTCGATCGGGCTGATGGAGATCCTGCAGTCGCCCCAGCAGCGCGAGGTGTTCGACCGGCTCATCGCGCTGTCCACGCTGCTGGAGGGGCACGCGGACCACGTGATGGACGCGGTCGGCCCCGCGGTCGTGCCGAGCGTCGCGACCATCCGCGCCCGGTTCACCGCACGGCGCCGCGGCGGCGGCCTGCTCGACCGGATCCTGCGCGCCGTGCTGGGCGTGGACGCCAAGGTCAAGCAGTACGCCGTCGGCGCCGCGTTCACCCGGCACGTCGTGGACGCGGTCGGCATGGACGGCTTCAACGCGGTGTGGACCTCGCCGGAGACGATCCCGCTGCGTGCGGAGATGAGCGACCCGGCGGCCTGGGTGCGCCGTGTCCACGGCCGTGCCGGGTAGTCGAGCGATAAGCGAGGTGCGCCGGGCGGTCCGGACGCTCCTCGACGAGGTATCGCTCCACTCGGGACAGCTGGCGGTCGCCGTGTCCGGTGGTGCCGACTCCCTCGCGCTCGCCGCGGCCACGGCGCAGCTCGCCGATCGCCCGGCCCATCGACGCCGGCTCACGCTGCACGGCCTGATCGTCGACCACCGGCTGCAGCCCGGCTCGGCCGACGTCGCCGAGCGGGCCGCGAAGCAGCTGCACGGTTTGGGGTTCGCCCACGTCCGCGTGCTCGAGGTGGACGTCCGCGGGCCGGGTGGCCCGGAGGCCGCGGCACGCCGGGCCCGCTACGCCGCGCTGCGCGGCGCCCGGCCCGCCGAGGACTCGCTCGTGCTGCTCGGCCACACCCGCGACGACCAGGCGGAGACCGTGCTGCTCGGGCTGGGCCGCGGTTCGGGGCCGCGGTCGATCGCGGGAATGCGCCGGCTCGACCCGCCGTGGGCGCGCCCGCTGCTCGACGTGCCGCGCTCGGTGACCGCCGAGGCGTGCGCGGACCTCGGGCTCGACGTCTGGCAGGACCCGCACAACGCCGACCCGGGCTTCGCGCGGGTGCGCCTGCGGCGGGAGGTGCTGCCGCTGCTGGAGGACGTGCTGCGGGGCGGGGTCGCGGCCGCGCTCGCGCGCACCGCCACGCAGCTGCGGGAGGACTCCGACGCGCTCGACGTCATCGCGGAACGGGTGCTCGTCCGGGCCCGGCGATGCCCGGAAGGACGCCTTCCGGACGCTGGGTGTCCGGAAGGCGTCCTTCCGGGCACCGAGCTGGAGGTCGGCGAGCTCGCCGCCGAGCCGCCGGCACTGCGCCGCCGCGTGCTGCGCCGGTGGCTGCTCGAGGCCGGCGTCGCCGAGCTCACCGACGGGCATCTGCGGTCCGCCGACGCACTGATCGGTGAGTGGCGTGGTCAGGGCGGTGTGTGGTTACCGGGCGGCTTGGAGGTGAGCCGGGTGCGTGGCAGGCTCACGGTGTCCGGGCGAGTGTCCGGCTGAGTGTCTAGAGGGGACCGTGTGTACGACGACGACATCGCCTCCGTGCTGATCACCGAGCAGCAGATCAGTGAGAAGATTCGCGAACTCGCCAAGCAGGTCTCCGACGGCTATCCGGAGCGCGGGGACCGGGACGACCTGGTGCTCGTGGCGGTGCTCAAGGGCGCGGTCATGTTCATGACCGACCTGTCGCGGGCCCTGACCGTGCCCGTGCAGATGGAGTTCATGGCGGTGACCTCGTACGGCTCCGCGACGTCGTCGTCGGGCGTGGTGCGGATCCTCAAGGACCTCGACCGGGACATCGCCGGCCGGAACGTGTTGATCGTCGAGGACATCATCGACTCCGGCCTCACGCTGTCCTGGCTGCTGAAGAACCTGGAGTCGCGCAACCCCGCCTCGCTCGAGGTGTGCACGCTGCTGCGCAAGCCGGACGCGGTGAAGGTCGAGGTGCCGGTGCGCTATGTGGGGTTCGAGATCCCGAACGAGTTCGTCGTCGGTTACGGTTTGGACTACGCCGAGCGATACCGGGACCTGCCCTACATCGGCACACTCGACCCGAAGGTGTACTCGTCTTGACCGCATTCCTCACCCCGGTGACGCTGGACTTCCTGTGGGAGTCGCTGGACGCGGGCGAGCCGCCGTACCCGCTGGCGGTGACCTCGCACGGCTTCACGGAGGACGAGCGCGACGCGCTGCGCCAGCAGGTGTACGGCGAGCTGCGCGAGCAGGACCTGCTCGACAGCCGGGTCGGGGACTGGCTGTCGCTGCTGGCCCGCGCGGAGCTGAGCGTCGACTCCGTGTTCCAGGCGTCGCCCGAGCCCCCGGTCTCCGCGCTCGCCGTCGCCGCCGGCTCGCGGGCGGTACTGGCCACGCAGACCGCGGAAGGCCTGTGGCTGCGCCCGATCGACGCCGTCTCCCTGGCATCGTCCATCGTGGACCTGCTGCCCGACGCGCCCCGCGGCACCGAGCCGTCGATCAGCGTGGCGGCCGAGGACCTGCCACACGGGCGCACCGACGCGGACCGGCAGGTCCTGGCCCGCTTCGCCGCGCAGCGCAACCACCGCGCCGGCCAGCTGGCGGTCAACGCGCGCGGCCCGATGGGCGGCCGCTCCCGTTCGCCGGTGCTGTCGTGGTTCGACACCGACACCGGCCGGTACCTGACCTACGCGAAACGCGGTTCGGATGGTCACGAGTGGATCACCATCGCCCCCGCGGACGCGCCGACGCTGCGGCACCGTCTCAGCGAGCTCATCACCGCGGTCGCCCGCTGAGGTTCGTAGTGGTCGCTGGTCGCTCGTTGTGCTGATTCGGGATTCGGACTGTCGGAGGGGTGCGCTAACCTTCGAAACAGGTTGTGCGCCACGCCTGGGGTGGCGCCTCCGCTGACGTTAGGGGGCATCGGTGTTCGAGGCGATCGGCAGCGCCGTCGGCGCGTTCAGCAACGCGGCGGCGAGCGGCCAGGTGTCCATCGAGGAGGCGGCCGCCGAGGACGCGCTCACGCGCATCGGCAACGTCAAGGACGAGCTGACGACCTTGTTGCGGCAGTCCGGCCAGGGCGGCGGCGACGTGGAGCTCGGTGCCAATCCCGTGGGCGCGGCGATGGCGCGGAAGTCTATGAACCGCTACGACGGCGACGACTCGTTCATGGCGGCGCTCGCGTTGTTGCTGGACCAGACCGAGAAGGCCGAGCGCGCGCTGCGGCGGTGCATCGACAACTACGTCGACGTCGACACCGGCCACGCGGCCGACTACGGGCGCCAGGCGTGAGGCGATTGGCGCTGTCGGTGGGCTGCGCCGCCGCTGTCACGGTGCTGGCCGGCTGCGGCATGTCGACCGCGGGCGAGGCGGTGGTGACGGATCCGTCCACGGATGCGTCCACTGTGGACGCCACGACGACGAGCGCCGCTCCCGACTACTCGCTGGCCCGGCTGTGCGAGCTGCTCAGCCCCGACGAGGCGCGGCGGATGGGCGGCTCGCCCGAGGGCGAGGAGGGCAACAGCATTCGCGACGGGCACGAGCAGTGCACGTGGGCCGACGAGACGTCGTTGATCGTCGGCGTGCAGCCGGGCGCGCGTGCCGGCGACGGCAACACCGGGCCCGGCATCGTGAACACACCGATCACCATCGACGGCCTGCCCGCCGTCCAGTCACTGGAGAAGGAGCCGGTCGTCACCTGTCAGGTGCTGGCCGACCTGCCGGGCGGCAACCTGCTCGGCACCAGCGCCGGAACCCTCACCCGCGGTGAGGGCAAGTACGACGCGTGCACCCTGGCCAAGCAGATGGCCGAGATCATCGTGCCGAGAGTCAAGGACCAGTAGGGGGAAACCCATGGCGCCCAACGAACGCAGCCACGGACAGAGCCACGAACACGGCCAGTACGACACGCAGGACTACGCGGGCGACCAGGCCGCGCAGGTGCAACAGGTGATGCCGTACCTGCCCTTCGGGAACCAGGTCGACCGGGCCGATCTCCAGCGGTCGATCACCGGGACCCAGGCCGCGGAGCTCGCGCCCGAGGTGCGCATGGGCGACGACCGCGCCATCGGGGACACGCCGAACTGGGAGGGCTTCGACAGCGAGCAGCTCTACACCTTCGCCACCCAACGCAACAGTCCGTCGACCGCCGACGCCCTGGGGCGTGCCTTCAACACCGGCGGCAACAGCCTCGCCCACGCCGCCAACGGGCTGCTCGACGCGGTCACCCGGCTCGACGGGGCATGGAGCGGTGTCGCCGCCGACTCCGCGCGGGGCGCGCTCGCCCCGCTCGCGAAGGCGGCGGGCCAGGCGGGGCAGACCGCCCAGATGATGGGCGTGCAGATGGCACGCCAGTCGGTCGCCGCCACCGAGGTACGCAAACTGCCGCCGGCGCAGAAGTTCGACCAGCAGCAGTCGCTCAACGCGATGCTCGCGGGCGGCCCGGCCGCCATGCAGGCGGACCTCAAGGCACAGCGGGACGCCGCGGAGGCGGTCAAGCGCGAGCAGATCTCCTACCTCAACGCCTACACGAAGGCGATGAGCGCGGTCGACGCGCACACGCCCAGCTTCGTGCCGCCGCCCGCGGGCAAGATCAACCCGGGTGCCGGCGGCGACGCCAAGATCACCAGCTCGCCGGTCCCGTACTCGGATCGCCCGGGCGGCTTCGAACAGGGCACGTCCACGGGCGCACCGTCGGGTGGCTTCGTCGGGGTCAGCCCGGGAGCCGGCGCCGGGGCCGGCTTCGCCGAGGACGGTTCCGACGCCGGCGGCTTCGCGCTCCCGGGCAGCCTGCCGGGCACGGGCGCGGCCGGATTCAACCCCGGCGGCACCGCGCCCGGCCCGGTCACGACCGCACCCGTCGGCGGAGCCGCGCCCTCCGCCGGCGCTGGTGGGTTCGGCGGCGCGTTCGGCAACTTCGGTGGGGCCGCGGGGGCCGCGGGCGGTGCGGCCGCGGGCGGCGCGGCCGCCGGCACCGGGC
>NZ_JBOHGB010000191.1:0-12232 GCF_050699935.1 Actinophytocola sp. | reverse complement strand
GTCGCCGACGCGGCGCGCGAGCGGGTCGGCGACCTGCCCGCCGTGTCGGGGTTCGTCTCCGTCGACGGGCTCGGCGTGCGCGGCGAGGTCGACGGTCACGCCGTCGCCGCCGGCCGTGAGCACGCCACGAACGACTGGCTGCCTGCCCTGCCGGAGTCGTTGGCGCAGGCCAAGGCGGCCGCCGAGCGGCTCGGGCGGACCCCGGTCACGGTCGCCTGGGACGGCGAGGCACGTGGCCTGCTGGTCGTGGCCGACACCGTGAAGCCCACCAGTGCCGCGGCGGTGCGCCAGCTGCGTGCGCTCGGCCTGACACCGGTGATGCTGACCGGTGACAACGAGGCTGCCGCGCGTGCGGTGGCCGCGGAGGTCGGCATCGACGAGGTCATCGCCGGGACGCTGCCGGAGGGCAAGGTCGACGAGGTGCGCCGGCTCCAGGAGGAGGGCCGAGTGGTCGCGATGGCCGGCGACGGCGTGAACGACGCGGCCGCGCTCGTGCAGGCGGATCTCGGCCTCGCCATGGGCACCGGCACCGACGTCGCGATCGAGTCGAGCGACCTGACCCTCGTACGCGGCGACCTGCGCGGCGCGGCGGACGCGATCCGGCTGTCCCGGCGAACGCTGAACACCATCAAGGGCAACCTGTTCTGGGCGTTCGCGTACAACGTCGCGACCGTGCCGCTGGCCGCGGCCGGCCTGCTCAACCCGATGCTCGCGGGTGCGGTGATGGCGCTCAGCTCGGTGTTCGTGGTGTCGAACAGCCTGCGGCTGCGCGGTTTCACGGTGTTGCCGGGCAACGACACGGCCCCGTCCGGCCCCGCGCCGGCGCGGTCGCGCCCGCTCGCCGACGCGGCCTAATGCGCCGCCCGGCTCAGTAACACCGTCCACGGTTCGACGTCGCGGATCGCCAGCGTGCCGTCCCGCAGCCACGGGTCGCCGGCGAGCCGCGCGAGGACGGCCGCCTCGTCGGGTAAGTCCACGACGAGCACGGCGTCGGTGCCGTCACCCGGCCCGACCGGCCCGCCGAGCACCACGACGCCCTCGTCGGTGAGTGCGTCCATGAACGCCGCGTGCTCGTCCCAGCCGCGTTGGCTTCGGCGTGGTCTCGCGTGGTCCCATGTGGGGCCTTGTGCCTCCCGGACGAGGAAGTAGGAAGTCATGCCCGCACGGTAGGCCCGGGTACCGACAATTCCGGTGCGCCGACGACGAGCGGGTGGGGCGTCACGGGTTGATCAGCGATCGGTAGGCGTCCCGGATGTCCGCCGTGGACGACTTGACGTAGTAGTCCGACGACGGGCCGGGGTCGAAGCCGCCGTAGGAGGTGTACCTGATCACCTCCGGGCAGCTCGTACCGCCGATCTGCACGGCGGTGTTGGCGATCATGCGGCCCGTGCGGACCTCGAAGACCCGCACCGGGATCCTGCGCTTGTGAAAGCTGACGTAGGTGGGACCGATGTGCAGGCCGCCCGTGTACGGGCAGGTCTGCACCACGTCTCCGAACCTGCTCGCACCGGCGCAGATGATCAGCGTCGCGTTGGCCGGGTCGGCGGCCCGCCAGCCGCGCGGCAGGCTGTTGCGCTGGGAGTCCTGCCCGTACACCAGGGCACGGTGCGGACCGCGGCCGCGGTAGGGCTTGGCCGCGCCATAGGGTACCGGGTTCCGGCAGTACCCGGGCCGCTGGCTGGGCCCGGTGGTCTGCAGCCTGGCACGCAGGTCGGCGAGCTGGATGGCGTAGATGGCCAGCGTGACACCCCGCTTCGCCCGCGGTAGCAGGGAACTCGACGGGTACTCCGTGATCAGCTGCCGGTAGCGGTCCCGAGCGGTGGGCCCGTCCTTGTTCGCCAGCAACTGGTCCGCGCACGCGACGAGCGCCGTCGGGGCGAGCTGGGGGACGATCTCGGCGGCGCGCTCCAGCTCGGCGGTCGGGTCCTGCTGGTCGCCGAGCCAGTCCGTGATGGCGACCTTGGCACAGCCATCGCCCTTCTCCTCGTCCATCAGCGACTCCCGGAAGTCGTCGAGCACGGCGTCGACGTCGTCGCGTCGCTCGGGGAACTCGTCGCGGACCTCGGCGAGCCGCTCGAACCCGGCACGCAACGAGCCCGTGGCCGGGGCCAGGCCGAACCACAGGTCGCGGTCCGCCTGGTCGAGCAGCAGATCGGCCCGGTACCGGTGTGCCCCTTTCCATTGCGCCGCAGGCAGTTCCTCGTAGCGGGCGATCGTGGCGGCCGCCGCCTCCCGGTCGTTCTCGGCCTGCCCGCGGGCGCGCTCGACGAGACGGCACGCCTCGGCACTGTCGAGCATCCCGTCGGCCACGGGTGCGTCCCCGATCCGCTGCCAGAACCCCACACCATCCACAATGGACAGGACCAGGCCGCAGTCACCGGTCCGGTGGGCGGCGTCGGCGTCGTCGGCCCTCCCGTTGACGTCGAACCGGAACAGCACGAGCGGCGCCACCACCGCGACGGTGACCAGGGCCGCGACGAGCCGCTGCCGGCGCGCCTTCTTCACCGACCCCGCCGTCCGGAACGCGAGGGACCACCCGTGCAGGACGACCGCCACCCACCAGCCGACGAGCACGTACTGCAGCCACCCGGAATGCTCGGCCACCCCGAGCGCGACGAGCATGGTGGGGGAGATCAGCGCGCAGGCCGCGGCCAGCCCTCGCCGCCCGAGCAGGAGGTACCCGACACCGAACAACGACGCGTTCCCCAGCGCCACGGCGAGCGGGTCGCGCCCGGACGAGCTGGGCACGTCGACGGGAGGCGGCTCGGGAATCGGGTGCATGCGCGGGTCCTTCGTTCGGCGAGGTTGGCTTCGGCCCTGAATTCTCAGGGGCCGGTGCCGGGAGCGGTCCCGGGCTCGTCCGCGACCGGTCACCGATGGAGTGGAGTTCAGTTCGCTCACTGCGGGCGCCGAGATCACGGCGGAGGATGCCGACTCCACGGAGGTTCGGCACACGAGTGTCGGACTCGCCGGTCGCGAGCGTTGGACTCGCGGGTCGCGAGTGTTGGACTCGCGGGTCTGGAGTGTTGGACTCGCGTGTGGGAGTGGGGGACTCGCGTGCTATAGGTAACTGGTGGAGACCGGCCGTGACGTGCGGGGACCCGACTCACGTGGCGTGTGCTGCGTGGTGCGGGTCGGGGTGGCGTCCGGATGAGTTCGGCGTTTCAGCGGGCCCGGCGGCCCGAGCAGGTGGCCGCGCGTCGCGCGGCGATCCTGTCCGCGGCGGCGGAGATGCTGCGCGAGCGGCCGGTCGTGGACATCTCACTGCGCGAGCTCGCCGACCGGGTCGGGCTCGCGAAGTCCAACGTGCTGCGGTACTTCGACAGCCGGGAGGCGATCTTCCTCGAGGTGCTGGCCAGGACCTGGACCGCGTGGCTCGACGGCCTCACCCTCGACCCGGGCCGCTCGCGTGACCGCTACGCGCGCGAGACACACGTGGCCACGACCATCGCCGCCTCGCTGATCGCCGAGCCGCTGCTGTGCGACCTGTTCGGCGCGATGGCCGCCGTGTTGGAGCGCAACATCTCCCTCGACGTGGCGCGGGACTTCAAGACCCGCTTCCAGGGCAACACCGCCCGGCTCGCCACGATGGTCCGCGCGGCCGTCCCGGTGCTCGACGAGGCCGCCGCGACGCACTTCGCCGGCGCGGTCGTGGTCATCTCCGCCGGCCTGTGGCCCTACGCCACCCCGACCGACGTCGTGGCGACGGCCTGCGCCGAGCTCGGCGTCCCCTGCGGTGCCGACCTGTTCGCCCAGGGGCTGACCGAGGGCCTGGTCAACCAGCTCGTCGGGCTGGCCGCACGAGCGACGTAGGAGGCCGCGCACGAAGGCAGGCCCGCCCGGACCCGCTTCCCCGATGATGACATCTCATCGCGGGCCCGGGCGGGGTCTCAGGCGGGCCCGGTGCCCAGCTCCACCGCGACCTCGTGGGTCAGCGGGGCCAGGCGCCCATCCTCGAGCAGGCCGTGGTCGGCGAGCCGGCGCGCGACCGCCGGTGACAGCCGGCCCGCCGGGAGGCTGTCGGTGCCCAGGTACTGGAAGGCCGCCGCGGCCACTCGGTCCACAGTGGACATTTCCCGGTAGCGAGCCAGCAGCCGGGCGCGCGGGTCCAGGTCGTCCACCGCCAGCTCGTCGAGGATCGTCCCGGCCGACAGCCGCGCGGCGAGGTCGGCGAGCCCGAGCCGCGGCTCGGCGATCAGCACGGCGGCGGCCGCGCGGATGGCGAGCGGCAGGTGGTCGCAGCGCACGACGAGGTCCACGGCCGCCCAGTCCGGGGTGACGCGGGCGCGGCCGACCAGTTTGCCGAGCATGGCCACGGCGGCCGGAGTGGACAGTCGCCTTACCGCGACCCGGCAGGTGGCGTCGATGGCGGCGAGCGGGGTGTCGGCGGTGATCAGGAAACCGCAGTCGGGCTCCGCGACGAGCAGCGGCCGCAACCGCGCGGCCGACGTGCAGTGGTCGACGACCACCAGCTCGCGGCGGCCGGCCAGCGTCGAGCGCCACCGCGCGCCGTCGGGTGCGGTGGCGGTGAGGTCGACGTAGCGCTGGCCGTCGGGGTAGCACCACGCCGCCTGGTGGGCGGCACGCAGCGCCACGGCGGACTTACCGGCCCCGGGCGGCCCGTACACGACGACGACCCGCGCGCCCTCGTCGTCCGGGGTGCACAGCGCTGCCACGACGGTGCGCACCTCCTCCGCGCGGTTCACCAGCGTCACCTGGCGGGGCAGCTCGCAGTGCACGGCGCCGGCGGTGGTCGCGGTCGTCGTGGCCGGGCGGTCCAGCAGCGCCGGGTCGCGGTTGAGCATCGCCTGGTGCAGCTGCTGCAGCCGCGGCCCGGGCTCCAGCCCGAGCCCGGCGACGAACTGGTTGCGTGCCTCGGTGAACGCATCGAGCGCGGCGGCCACGTCCCCGCCACGGTACAGCGCGAGCATCAGGGCCGCCCAGCATCGCTCGCGCAGCGGGTGCTCGGTGACGAGCCGGCGCGCGGTGCCGACGAGCTCGGCGGTCCCGCCGGCCGCGAGCTCGGCCTCCAGCAGGTCCTCCTCCACGAGCAGCCGCTGCTCGGTCAGCGCGTCCAGCTGCCCGGCGAGCGCCCGCCGCGGCGGCAGCCCCTCGGCCGGATGGCCCCGCCACAACGCGAGCGCCTGGCGCAGGTGCGTGCGCGCGCTCGCCGGCTCGCCGTCGGCCAGCGCGCGGCGGCCGATGTCGGCGAGCCGGTTGAACACCTGGACGTCGAGCTCGTCGGGATCGGTGCGCAGCTGGTAGCCGCCGCCGCGGGAGACCAGGCGGTTGCGGCTGTCGCGGTCCAGCACGCGGCGCAGCGTCGTCGCGTAGGTGCGCACGTTGGACCGGGCCGACGGCGGCGCACCGCGCTCCCACAGCACCTTGCCGAGCGCCTCGAACGACACGACGGTGTTGGGCGCGAGCGCCAGGGCGGTGAGCATCAGCCGCACCTTGGTCGACGACAGGTCGACGGCCCGCCCCTCGTGGTACAGCTCCACCGGGCCGAGGAGGCGATATCGGATGCCCTCGAACGTCTCCATGTGCCAAGCGTGGGCAACCGCGCTAACAACTCCCTAATCAACCGGAACGTAACCACCTGGTCATCGTGTGTGCCGTTGCCGGGACGTGGTGCTGGGCATACGTTTCTCATGTGATCGTGGACGTGGCGCTCGCGGCCGGTGCGCGGTTGGGTGAGGGGCCGCTCTGGGATCCGCACGCGGCCGTGCTGCGCTGGGTGGACATCCTGCCCGGGCTGGTGCACCGGTTCGACCCGGCGTCCGGTGAGGACACCTCGTTCGAGGTCGGCGAGCCGGTCGGCACGGTGGCCGGGCGCCGCGGCGGCGGCCTGGTGCTCGCCACCGCGTCGGGCATCTTCACCTGCGCCGAGGACGGAACGGGTCGGACCCGGCTGCACACGGTGTCGACCGACCCGGCAGGCGGCCGGTTCAACGACGGCAAGGCCGACCCGTGGGGCCGGTTCTGGGGCGGCACGATGCTGGAGGGGACCGACGGCGCGGGCGCGTTCTACCGCCTCGAACCGGACGGGACGCTGCACACGGTGCTCACGAACGTCTCGGTGTCCAACGGGCTGGGCTGGTCCCCGGACGGCCGGACGATGTACTACGTGGACACTCGGACCGGCGGCGTGGACGTCTTCGACCACGACCCGGAGACGGGTGCGGTGTCCGGCCGGCGGCGGCTCGTCGACGTCGAGCGGGGCTGGCCGGACGGGCTGACCGTGGACGCGGACGGCAACCTGTGGGTGGCGCTGTGGGACGGTTGGGCGGTGCGGCGCTACACCCCGGACGGCCGGCTGACCGACACGGTCGAGCTGCCGGCACAACGGATCACGAGCTGTGCCTTCGGCGGAGCACGTCTGTCTACTTTGT
Source organism: Actinophytocola sp. (assembly GCF_050699935.1). Lineage (NCBI taxonomy): Bacteria > Bacillati > Actinomycetota > Actinomycetes > Pseudonocardiales > Pseudonocardiaceae > Actinophytocola > Actinophytocola sp. Next base: position 5,840 of record NZ_JBOHGB010000191.1, on the reverse strand, counting down.
ACGTCACGTCGGCGCGCGTCGGACTGTCCGAAGAGGACCTCGCGCGGCAGCCGCACGCGGGCTCGCTGTTCGCGCTGGACGCTGCGGTCTCGGGGTTGACGCCCGGGGAGTGGGCCGGGTGAGCGGTCCTTGGGGAGTGAGCCGTTCGGCACTGGGTGATCGTGGGTGGTCGGGTCGAGTCTGTGAGGCGTGGTTTGTGTGCGGTGCTTGCGGAGTGAGCCGTTCGGCACTGGGTGATCGTGGGTGGTCGGGTCGAGTCTGTGAGGCGTGGTTTGTGTGCGGTGCTTGCGGAGTGAACCGTTCGATACTGGGCGACCGCGAGTGGCCGGGCCGAGCCTGCGAGGCGCGGTCGTGAGCTGGGCCGCGCGGCTGCGGGAGACCGGCGAGGACCCGGACCCGAGGTTCAGCTTCGCCAACGAGCGCACGTTCCTGGCGTGGATCCGTACGGCGCTCGCGCTGATGGCCGGCGGCATCGGCCTGGAGGCGTTCGCGCCGGAGCTCGCCGTGCCGGGGCTGCGGCAGGTCCTGGCGGCACTGCTGGTGCTCACCGGTATCGGGACGAGCGCGACGGCGTTCCGCCGCTGGCTGCGCAGCGAGCAGGCGATGCGGGAGCACCGGTCGCTGCCCGCGCCGACGGTGGCGCCGTGGCTGTCGTACGGGGTGGCCGTGGTCGCCCTGGCGGTGTTCGTGCTCGTCGTGGTGGCGAACCTGTGAACGTGGGGCGGTCGACGCCGAGCGGCGGGGTCCAGAACGAGCGGACCTCGCTCGCCTGGGTGCGGACCGCGCTCGGGCTCGCCGCGTGCGCGCTGCTAACCGGGCGGCTCGCGATGGTCCAGGACGCGTCGTGGGCGGTCGTGGCGGCGGTCGCGGCCGCCTCGCTCGGGTTCGGCGTGCTCGGCTGGTCGCACGACCGCTACCGGCGGGCCGCGCGGGCGGTGTGCGAGCAGCGACCGGTCGACCGCGCGGTGCCGGCCCTGCTGGTCACGCTCGCGGCCTGCCTGGTCGGGGCGTTGGCATTGCTGCTGATCGTGCTGTAATCGCCAGGCGGAACTGCCAGACGTCCAGGTACCGCGCGCGGAACCCGGCCTCGCAGTAGGCGAGGTAGAACTCCCACATCCGGCGGAACGTCTCGTCGAAGTCGAGGTCGGCGACCCGGTCGGCGGCCGCGGTGAAGCGCTCGCGCCACACCCGCAGCGTCCGTGCGTAGTGCTCGCCGAGCCGGCGGCGCGCGGTGATCGCGAGCCCGGCCGCCCGGGCCTGCCGCTCGATCGCCGGCACCGACAGCAGCTGGCCGCCGGGGAAGACGTACTTGGTGATCCACGTCTGCGAGTGCCGGGTCGCCAGCATCCGGTCGTGCGGCATCGTGATCGCCTGCAGGCCGACCACGCCACCCGGGGCGAGCACCCGGCGCAGCGTGGCGAAGTACTCGGGCCAGTACTCCTCGCCCACCGCCTCGATCATCTCCACCGACACGACGGCGTCGTAGCCGCCGGTCGCCTCGCGGTAGTCCCGCAGCAGCACGTCGACCCGGTCCGCGACCCCGGCCTCGGCGATCCGCTCGAGCGCGAGGTCGCGCTGCTCGGCCGAGATCGTCAGTGTGGTGACCGTGGCGCCGCGCCGGGCCGCGCGGACGGCGAGCGCGCCCCAGCCGGTGCCGATCTCCAGCACCCGGCTGCCCGGTCCGACACCCACGAGGTCGAGCACGCCGTCGATCTTGCGCAGCTGCGCGGCACGCAGGTCGTCACCGGGCCCGAACCACGCCGACGAGTACGTCATCGACTCGTCGAGCAACGTCGTAAACAGGTCGTTGGACAGGTCGTAGTGCCGGCGGATGTTGGCCCGCGCGCCGTCGGTGGTGTTCCGCTCGCCGGCCGGCCGCCGGCCGTCGACGACGTGGCGCAACAGCTGCAGCGGCCTCGGCACCAGGGTGGCCAGCCGCGCCGCGAACGGCGTGAGCGCGGTGGCCGGGTCGAGGCTGGTCCACTCACCGGCCACGTACGCCTCGCCGAAGCCGATCGTGGACCGCGTGCCGAGCCGGTGGAAGAACGCCGGGCTCTCGATGCGCAGCAACGGCCCGCCGCGCCCGATCAGCTCACCGCCGGGCAGCCGGACGAGCACCGGCAGCCGCCCCACGGCGAGGCGGAACAGCCGCTCGGCGAGCCAGGCTCGGGGAGTGCGGGGCGAGCTCGATCGCGGTCCGGGCGGTCGTCACTGAACACCGTCCTGCGGGACGTGGGCCCGGCGCGGCACGACCGGCAACCGGCGCAGCCACAGCGCGACGCCGTGCCGCTGGATCAGCGCACGCACCCGGATCGTGGCGCCGGTGCACACGTGCCGCAGCAACCGGCCCACCGTGACGGTGCCCCGCCGCCGGCCGGTGAGCACCGCGGTGAACGCCGGCCGGTCACCGCGGTGCAGTACGACCGACAGCGACAGCCGCTCGCCCGGCGGGGGCAGCCGCATCCGGTACTCCCCACGGACGTCGAAGAACGGCGAGACGTAGAGCTCCTTCGCCGCCGCCGCGCGCCAGCCGGCGTCCGGGCGCAGCAGGTAGCAGTGCCGCTCGCCGTAGGTGTTGTGCACCTCGGCCACCACGCACACCGGCGCGCCCGCGGCGTCGTAGCACCAGTACACGGTCAGCGGGTTGAACACCTGGCCGAGGGTGCGGGGCAGGGCGAGCATCGTGACCCGGCTCGCCCGGATGCCGTGCCGGGCAAGCCAGTCGTCGAGATTGCGCCGGATCGTCCGGTCCGACCGGCCGAGGTGGTCGCGCCCCTCGAACGTCGCGAACGGCGGCCGGTGGGGACGTGGTCGAGGTCGACCAGCCACGGCCGCATCCGGTGCGTGAAGCGGCGCGTCATCCGCTCGTGCCGGACGTGTGTCAGCCGGGCGTCGTACACGGTGGTCACGACTGCTCCGCCTCCCCGGAATTCAATGTGCTGGTTCCGGTGAAGAACGGAAGGCTCTGCCTGGTCACGTACTTGTGGCTGGCCTGCGTCACGTTCCCCTGAGGTGCGGTAGCGAAGCCTCCGGCCTGATTTGATCTTGAGGTTGACACAAGGGGTGTCATGCCCACCCGGATCCGAACCGCGTCGCGGCCCGGACACCCGACGCGCAGCAGTCCTCGTGGAAGCCCCAGCCATGGTAGGCGCCGGCGTACGCGGTGCGTGGTCCCGCGAGCTCGGGAAGCCGGCGCTGCGCGGCGACCGACTCCGGCGTGTACACCGGGTGCTCGTAGCGCATGCGGGCGAGCACCGAGTCCGCGGCGACGCGGTCGGTCGCGCCGAGCGTGACGACGTACGGCTCGACGGCGTCCAACCGCATCAGCCGGTTCATGTCGTAGCTCACGAGCACCCGGTCGGCACCGCCGCGGCAGCGCGGCTTGAGGTAGTTCCACGCCGCCGCCGCGCCGCGGCTCTCCGGCAGCAGCGTGGCGTCGGTGTGCAGCCAGGTCTCGTTGCGGGAGTAGGAGAACGCGCCGAGCACCTCGCGCTCGGCCGCGGTCGGGTCGGCGAGCAGCGCCAGAGCCTGGTCCGCGTGCGTGGCGAGCACGACCCGGTCCACCTGATGCTCGGTGTCCGCGTCGTCCCGCACGCTCACCCCGCCCGCGTGCCGGCGCACGGCGCGCACGGGCGTGCCCACGTGTACGGCCGTGAGGTGCTTGACCGCGCGCTCGACGTACGTGCGCGAGCCGCCGGTGACCGTGCGCCAGCTGGGCGAGCCGCCGACCGAGAGCATGCCGTGGTGGGCCATGAACCGGAACAGGTGGCGCACCGGGTAGGCACGGCTGAGCCGCTCCGGCGCCGACCACACGGCGGACACCACGGGCAGCAGGAAGTGCTCGACGAAGTAGCGGGTGTACCCGCCCGCCGCGACGAACTCGCCGAGCGTGCGGTCCGGGTCGCCGTGCGGCCCGGCGAGCTCGCGGCGGGCGTGCCGGTGGAACCTCGTGACCTCGCCCAGCATCCGCAGGTACCGCGGCCGGATCAGGTTGTCCCACCGCGGGAACAGGCCCGCGAGCCGGCGCCCGCCCGCGTACTCCAGGCCGCAGCCGAGGCAGCGCACGCTCATGGACATGTCGGAGTCCTGGGTGCGCACGCCGAGTTCGGCGAACAGCCGCAGCAGGTTCGGGTAGGTGCGCTCGTTGTGCACGATGAAGCCGCTGTCGACCGCGAGCGTGCCGGCCTCGGTGGGCACCTCGTGCGTGTGCGCGTGCCCGCCCAGGCGTGGCTCGGCCTCGAACAGCAGGACCTCGTGGCGGCGTTGCAGCAGGTACGCGGCGGTGATCCCGGCGACGCCGCCGCCGACGACGGCGATCCTTTCCCCGGGCGGGCTTTCCTTGCTCATATGGGAGGTACGGAGCAGTCGGGCGCGTGGATTGCTCCGTTCGGTTGTCCTTGCCGGCCAACATGTTCACCCGTGGGCATCCACAGTGGACGTACACATTCGCATGCCGTTGAATTCCGGACGCCGAGGGTGAACCGTCGATCACCCATCGCTAGCATGGCCTGGTGGCAGCTACAGGCGCGGGTGGCGCGGCGACGCCGCAGCGACCGGTCAGACGTGGGGACAAGGTGTCGGAGGCGATCGCCCGCGACATTGTTCGCCGGATCGGCGCGGAAGGCCTGCTGCCCGGTACGCAGCTGCCCCCCGAAGCCAAGATGCTCGAGGAGTACCGCGTCGGGCGCGGCTCGCTGCGCGAGGCACTGCGCATCCTCGAGGTGCACGGGCTGATCTCGATCAAGCCGGGCCCGCGCGGCGGACCGACCGTGGACCAGGTGCAGACCCGCAACTTCGGCCGTATGGCGTCGCTCTACTTCCAGATGGACGGGGTGACCTTCCGCGAGCTGATCGAGGCGCGGCTGACGATGGAGCCGGTACTGGCCCGGCGGGCCGCCGAGCGTAGCGAGCCGGAGCTGCTGGCGGAGCTGGCGCGGTTCGAGCGGCTGGACCGGCCCGACCAGGACTACCTGCACCACGCCATGAGCTTCCACCAACTCGTCGCGGTCATGTCCGGCAACCGGATCATGACCCTGTTCGGCCAGTCGCTCGCGGACGTCGTGCGCGACCGCGTGGCCGACGCGGTGTATCCGAAGTCGCGCCGTCGCGAGGTGCTGGGCACGCACGGGGAGATCGCCCGCGCGATCACCGCGGGCGACGCCGATCTCGCCGAACGACTGATGCGCGAGCACATGGAGGACTACGTCGCGCAGGCCAAGCGCCGCCATCCGGGGCTCATGCAGGAGGTCGTCGACTGGCGGTGACCGCTGCGCCGTTCGGCGTATCGCGCTCGCCCTTCGCTCGTTCGTCTCAACGGAGCGGTGCTTGCCGGGGAGGCGCCGGACGTGGAGCGCGACCGTGCGCGGGCTCGAGAGGGATGCCGGTGACCGAGGCCCTGGAGCAGGAACCCGATGTGGAGTTGATCGCGGCCGTTCGCGACGGTGACGTGTCCGCGTTCGGCGTGCTGTACGAACGTCATCTGCCGGCAGCCAAGCGGGCGGCGGCCTGCCTCGCGAGGACGCCGGCCGAGCGCGAGGATCTCGTCGCCGAGGCCTTCACCCGGGTACTGCGCGCGCTGCGCGAGGGCCGCGGACCGGACGAGGAGTTCCGGCCGTACCTGCTGGTGACCCTGCGCAACGCGGCGATCAACGGCGCGACGCGTGGCGTGCCGGTCGCGCTGTACGCGGACGTGCCGGACGTGTGCCCGATCGAGGCGGTCGACGAACCGGTGATCCAGCGCTGGCAGGCCACGGTCGCCGCGGACGCGTTCGCGAGCCTGCCCGAGCGGTGGCGGATGGTCTTGTGGCACACCGAGGTCGAGGACGAGTCGCCCGCGCACG
>NZ_JBOHGB010000190.1:0-12253 GCF_050699935.1 Actinophytocola sp. | reverse complement strand
CCGGTCGACCGACTGCCAGCGGGCCCTGACCTGGCAGAACTAGTTCAGCGCGTCGATCAGCGCGGCGCGCTGACGCTCGCCCAGACCGGCCGCGCGCCGGTCCGGGTCGATGCCCGCCTGCTCAAGCAGGGCGGCGACCTTCACCGCGCCCAGGCCGGGCACGGCCTTGAGCAGCGCGGCGACCTTGGTCTTGCCGATCGTCTTGTCGTCCTTCGCACGCCCGAGCACCGACGCGATGGTCTGCTTACCGGACTTGATCGACGCCAACAGCTCGGAGCGCGCCTTGCGCGCCTCCGCAGCCTTGGCGAGCGCCTCAGCGCGCTGCTCTGGAGTCAACGTGGGCAGAGCCACCGTGGTGATCCTTCCTTGCTCGACTGCTGGCTGATCCGCGACCGACAACGCCCAGGTCAGACCCGGAGCGCTCCCCCGCGGTGCCGCGGACCAGTAAACACATCAATGAGTCAGAACATACGCGCGACACGCGCATTCTTCTCGGCGAAGCCGCAGGTGACCCACGTTCTGGGGGTTTGACACGCAGCGTTACCCATGTCCAGAAGTGACATTCCCGCACTAGTGTTCGGACCAATACGCCACCAGTCACCAGGGAGCTTGAACAGCGATGTTGGGCACCATGCAGGATGGTCAACTGTCCATCGCCAACCTCTTGCGCCACGGCAGCCGGATCCACGCGAACGCCGAGGTCGTGACCTGGACCGGGGACGGTTCCCGGCGCGCCACCTACGCCGGAGTCGCCCGCGAGGCCGCCCAGCTCGCGCACGCCCTGCGCCGCCTCGGGGTGACCTCCGACCAGCGGGTCGCCACGTTCATGTGGAACAACAACGAGCACCTCATCGCCTACCTCGCCGTGCCCGCGATGGGCGCCGTCCTGCACACGCTCAACATCCGGCTCTTCCCCGAGCAGCTGACCTTCGTGGCCAACCACGCGGAGGACCACGTCGTGCTCGTGGACGCCACGCTGGTGCCCCTGCTCGCCAAGGTCCTGCCGACGTTCGACACGGTCGAGCACGTCGTGGTCGTCAACGGGGACGCGAGCACGCTCGCCGCGCCCGAGGGCGTCACCGTGCACTCCTACGCCGACCTGCTCGCCGGCCAGCCGGAGGAGTTCGACTGGCCGGCCGTGGACGAGAACGCGGCGGCCGCGATGTGTTACACGTCCGGTACGACCGGTGACCCGAAGGGCGTCGTCTACACCCACCGCTCCATCTGGCTGCACTCGATGCAGGTCTGCATGACCGACTCGATGGCGGTGTCGCAGGCCGACCGGGCACTGATCATCGTGCCGCAGTTCCACGCGATGTCGTGGGGGCTGCCCTACGCCGCGCTGATGGTCGGCGCGTCGATGATCATGCCGGACCGGTTCCTGCAGCCCGAGCCGCTGGCCGCGATGATCGCCGCGGAGAAGCCGACGATGGCCGTTGCGGTCCCGACGATCTGGCAGGGCCTGCTCACGCAGCTGCAGCAGGAGCCCCAGGACCTGACCACGCTGGAGCGCGCGGTGGTCGGCGGCTCCGCCGTCCCGCCGTCGCTGATGAAGGCGTTCGACGAGCTCGGCATGACGATCATCCACGCGTGGGGCATGACCGAGACCTCGCCGCTGGGCTGCGTGTCGCGCCCGCCGGCCGGCCTCGCTCCGGAGGAGGCGTGGGAGTACCGGATCCTGCAGGGCCGCTTCCCCGCGTCGGTCCGGCCCCGCCTCGTCGACGACGACGGCAACGAGCTGCCGTGGGACAACCAGGCCGTCGGCGAGCTCGAGGTGGCCGGGCCGTGGGTGACGGCGTCGTACCACCGGGTCGCCGAGGGCGAGGAGGGCTCGGAGAAGTTCCACGACGGCTGGCTGCGCACGGGCGACGTCGGCGCGATCACGCCGGAGGGGTTCCTGCGGCTCACCGACCGGTCGAAGGACATCATCAAGTCCGGCGGCGAGTGGATCTCCTCGGTCGACCTGGAGAACCAGGTGATGGCGCACCCGGCGGTGGCCGAGGCGGCGGTGATCGGTGTGCCGGACGAGAAGTGGTCCGAGCGCCCGCTGGTGGCGGTCGTGCTGGCGGAGGGCGGCGCGGCCACGGCGGACGAGCTGCGGGAGTTCCTGTCCGCGAAGGTGGCGAAGTGGCAGCTGCCGGAGCACTGGGCGTTCATCGACGAGGTGCCGAAGACGAGCGTGGGCAAGTTCGACAAGAAGCGACTGCGCGCCGCGGTGGCCGAGGGCAAGCTCGACGTCGCGCACCTGTCGTGACCTCGTCCTCCGGCTCCGCCGACGCGACGGCGTCCCTGCACGAGATGGTCCCGTTCGCGGGGACGCTGGGCATCGAGATGCTGTCGTCGGCGCCGGCGGAGGTGCGCGGGCGGGTCGCGTGGGCCGAGTCGCTGTGCACGGTCGGCGGCGTGCGCAACGGCGGCGTGCTCATGGCGCTCGCGGACAACACCGGTGCGCTGTGCGCGTTCCTCAACCTGCCCGAGGGCTCGGGCGGCACCACGACGATCGAGTCGAAGACCAACTTCCTGCGCGCGGTCCGCGACGGCCACGCGACGGCGATCTCCCGTCCGCTCCACGTGGGGAGCCGTTTCGTGATCGTCGAGACCGACGTGCGCGACGACACGGAGCGGCTCGTGGCACGGGTCACGCAGACACAGGCCGTGCTCTGAGCGGACACCCCTACTCACGCGAACGAACCCATGCGGGTGAGCTGTCGAGACCCGAAGGGACTAGACCAAACGGGCGACAAGCCACTACCTGAATCTGTATCGTCGCGCCCGTGCCGGACCGAGGTAAGCCGCGCGGCAGGAGGCGCAAGCTCAACGCGACGTCATACGTCGTCCTCGGCATGCTCAGTTACGGCCCGGCGACCAGCTACGACCTCAAGCAGTGGGTGGCCAACACCATCGGCAACTTCTGGGCCTTCGCGCACTCGCAGCTCTACGACGAGCCGGCCCGGCTCGTGGCCGACGGGCTCGTCAGCGAGATCGTCGAGCAGGGTGGCCGGCGCCGGCGGACCTACGAGATCCTCCCCGCCGGCCGCGCGGCGCTGCGCGAGTGGCTGACCAGCCCCACGACCGAGCAGACCGAGGTACGCGACCTCGGCGTGCTGAAGCTCTTCTTCGCCAACCTCTGCGAGCCCGCGGACCTGCTCCGCCTCGCCCGCGACCGGCACGAGTCGCACGGGGCGCGCGCGGACAGCTACACCGAGCAGCGCGAGGAGATCATGGACTACGCCGATCGCTGGCAGGTCAAGACGATCGAGCTCGGCATCCGCTACGAGCGCTGCGTCGAGCAGTTCTGGGCCGACTTCATCGTGGAGCTGGAGGAAGAGCAGCCGTAAGCTGTTTACACACCCGCTGCTAAGGGTGAAAATCGTCACCATGCTGCCAAAGGCCCTCACCCTGCTGGCCGTGCTCGCGCTGACCCTCTCCGCCATGCCGGCGTCCGCCGCGGCCGAACCTCAGGGACACGACTCCGGACCCGATGACGCACCCGTCGACTTCCACGAGTGGCGCTCCGACCGTGACTTCCGCAAGGGCGAGGCCGAGGGCCTGCGCCACGCACCCGGTGGCGGGCTGGTGATCGGCCGGCCCGCGGGCACGGTCGAGCACACCGAGCCCGACCTCGGCACCACGCGGACCTACGAGTACGGCCGCTGGACCTCGCCGTCCTACCGGCACGGGTTCGGCGCCACGCAGCTCGTCGCGTCATGGAACGCCGAGACACCGGACGACACCTGGCTGCGGGTCGAGATGCAGGGCAGGACCGCGAGCGGCGCGACGACCGCGTGGTACACGATGGGCCGCTGGGCCTTCGGCGACGGCGACATCCTGCGCACGTCGGTGCCCGACCAGCAGGACGCGCACGGTTCGATCGCCGTCGACACGTTCGTCGCCAACTCGGGCGTGGCGCTGCGCTCCTACCAGCTGCGCGTCACCCTGTACCGCGAGGCCGGCAAGCGCGTCACGCCGCGGCTCGCCATGGTCGGCGCGATGACCTCGGCCATCCCGGACCGGTTCACCGTGCCGCCCAGCCCGCCGGCCGGCGCGTGGGGCCGCGAGCTGCCGGTGCCGCCCTACTCACAGAACATCCACGTCGGCGAGTATCCGGAGTACGGCGGTGGCGGCGAGGCCTGGTGCAGCCCGACCTCCACGGAGATGGTCGTCGAGTACTGGGGCCGCGGCCCCAAGGCCGACGACCTGGCCTGGGTAGATCCGTCCTATGCGGACCCGAGCGTCGACCACGCCGCGCGGTTCACCTACGACAAGGACTACGACGGCACCGGCAACTGGCCGTTCAACACCGCGTACGCGGCCACCTTCGGCCTCGCCGGACATGTCACGCGGCTGGGTTCGCTCGCCGAGCTGGAGCGCTACGTCGTCGCCGGCATCCCGGTGATCACCTCGCAGTCGTTCATCGAGTCGGAGCTGGACGGCGCCGGCTACGGGACCGCAGGTCACCTCATGGTGATCATCGGCTTCACCGAGGACGGTGACGTGATCGCCAACGACCCGGCGTCCAGCGGCAACGCCGAGGTGCGCAACGTCTACAAGCGCGAGCAGTTCGAGAACATCTGGCTGCGCACCAAGCGCTACGACGAGGACGGCGACGTCGCGAGCGGCTCGGGCGGCATCGCGTACATCATCGCGCCGGTGGGCAAGAAGCTGCCGCACTAGCTTGGCGGGGTGACATTCGCCGACGAGGACTACCCGGCGGTGCCCTACCCCGGTGCCCGCCCGCCGTGCTCGTTCGCGCACGAGGACGCCACCGGACACCCGCTGCGGCCGGACCGCTCGGCGCTGGCCGGCTGGCGGCTGGCCGGCGGTGTCGGCGACGGTGACGACGGTGGCGGTGCCGGTCGGGACCTCGACGAATGGCTCGCCGACCGCGACGTGCCGCCGCTGGCCGAGCGGGTGCCGCTGCTCTGCTACGGCTCGAACGCCTGCCCGTCGAAGCTGACCTGGCTGCGCGGCACGCTCGGCCTGCCCGGACCGGCCGTGCTGCTGCGCGCGCGGTGCGCGGGCCTCGCCGCGGTGTGGGCGGCCGGGCTGCGGGTCGTCGACGACCAGCGGCCGGCCACCCTCGCCGCCATGCCCGGCGTCGAGGAGCGGCACGCGATCTGGCTCGCCACGCCCGAGCAGATCGAGGTGCTGGACCGCTGCGAGGGCCGTATCGGCGGTGCCGGCAACCGCTACCGACTCGCGCACGTCACGACCGGCGAGGTCCGTCTCGAGGACGGCACCCTCGTCGACCGGCCGCTCGCCTACGTGGCCGCGGAGGCGGCCGACACCGCGTCCCGGACCGTGCGGTACCCGCTGCTGGTCGACGGCCGGCCGGTGCGTTGCGCGGACGTGCCGCAGGCCGCCGCGGTGGCGTTGACCGGCGAGCCGGCGGCGAGCGACGGACTCGCGTTGCTCGTCGTCGATGGCGCGCCCGTGCCCGAGGACCAACCCCGCCGGCTGTTCGTCTACGGCACGCCGCGGCCCGGGGCGTCCCACTGGCCGCTGCTCGAGCGGTACGCCACCGGCGAGCCGTGCCGAGCCGAGCTGCCCGGCACGCTGTTCGACACCGGCCTCGGCTACCCGGCCCTGCGACCCGGCGACGGTCCGGGCGTGCCCGGCTGGGTGGTCGAGCTGGCGACTCCCGCGGCCGCTCTGTCCACTCTGGACGAATACGAGGGCAAGGAGTACCGCCGGGTCCGCGTCACGCTCGACGGCGGCACGCAGGCCTGGACCTATGTGTGGACAAGCCCATTCGACGGCATGCGAGAGATCACCGACTTCCGGCGGACAACCTGACCCGCACCGGGGCGTCTCCTCTCACGACCGAATGCGACAGTGGGAGGTAATCGCCATGGTCCTGCGTACCCGCGTGGCCGCCGCTTGTGCGGCCGCCGGTTTCCTCGCGGCGCTGAGCGCCTGCGGAGCACAGGGGTCCACGGGGGACAGTCAACCGACGGGCTCACCCGTCACCACACCGCCGTCGTCCGCACCGGCGACGACGCCGAACTCGAGCGGCGAATCCAGCGGTGGCACCGAAAGCGCACCGCCCGGCGAGGGCACCAAGTGCACGGCCAAGGACCTGAAGGGCGCCATCGAGCCGCTCGACTCCGCACCGGGAAACCGGTACGCCGAGCTCGTGGTGACCAACAGGACCAAGCGGCCGTGCACCCTGTACGGCTACGGCGGCTTGGAGTTCATCGACCAGGACGGGAACCCGACGCCGACCGACCTGACCAGGCAGCCCGCCCCGGGCCCCAGCCTGGTGCGGCTGCCGCCGGGCGGCACCGCCGCCAAGAAGTTGCACTGGGGTGTGGTGCCGAGCGGGGAGGAGCCGGACACCGGGCCGTGCGAACCGGAGTCGGCGGGAGCCCGGATCATCCCGCCGGACGACACGCAGGCGTTCATCGTGACCCACGAGTTCGGATCGGTGTGTGCCGGCGGGCACGTCGAAGGAAGCGCATATTTCAAGAAGTAGCCTGTGCTGCCTGAAGGTTTCTCAGCCGAGGCGAACTAGCCTCGGGTGTGTGGAAACGACGGCCGGACTGCACCGGAAAGGCCGGCATCGCCGAGCCTTTCTGCATGGGTGGTGGGTTCGCGTTGCTCGGTGCCATCCGGAACGTCGACGCGAGCGCGTCCTACTACGGTGAGCTTCCGGCCGATCCACGAGTCCAGCCAGGACGCGTGGCGGCGGGTGATGTCGTTCTTCGCGACCCATCTCGGCTGAGGGCGACAATTTGGTCGATTCGCTGGAATCCGGAGTGGCCAGCGTGCAGGCTGACGACATGAACCCGGAGACCGAGATCGCGACGCAGCCGACGGTGCGGGAGCCGGTCGTCGCGCAGCCCACCGAGCACCCGGTGCCCGCCGGCGCGCCGGGCGACGAGCCACCCGACCCGCTGGCGAGCATCACATTGCGGCCGCGCACGTACGCCGCCGCGCTCGCCGTGGCCGGGCTGCTGCTGGGCCTGATCCTCGCGCTGGTGCCGGTGCACGTCGCCGGCCTCGACGCCGCCGAGCAGACGACGGTGACCTGTGGAAACACCATCGGCGGAGTCGAGACACCGCTGCTCGGCACGGACCTGGGCACCGTCGACGACACCGTGCTGGCGACCTACGTGGGCACCTGCCAGCAGGCGATCAGCACCCGCCTGCTGTTCTCGTGGCCGCTGTTCTTCGCCGGCATGCTGGGCATCGTGTGGCTGGGCGTGGTCCGCCGAGACCCACCCCGCCAGGTTTTCTGAGGCGCGCCGATCCGCCCGCTAGCCGCGCAGGCGGGTCACGATCCCCTCGGCCTCATCGACGTCCAGCGGAAAGGGGCCACCGGGCACGATCGGGCCGTTGATGACGGCGGGGCCGGTGACCGGCGGCTTGCCGTACCCGGCGGCGAGCCGGCTCGCGGCGGGGTTGGGCTCGCCCGGTCGAACCCGACCGGGGCTGTCCTCGACCTGCCACAGGGTCAGGTCGGCGTCGCCGAGCCTGGTGGACTGTATGCGGTCCGAGCCGAGCATTCGGGCCACATCCTGCACGAGATCCATCCCGACGACGGTCGTCCTCACCTCTTGCACGCCACCGACGGTCAACAGCAGCAGCCGGGTCGCTTTGCTCGCGAATCTGCCATCCCAAGATCATCTGGTAGGCCTAGGACGGCGGTCGGCCCAGGAGCTTGCCCGGGTTGAGCACGCCCTCGGGGTCGAGCTCCCGCTTGACGGCCGCCAGGACGTCGACGCCCAGGGGGCCGATCTCCGCGGGCAGGTAGGGCGCGTGGTCGACGCCGACGGCGTGGTGGTGGGAGATCGTGCCCAGCGGACCGTTCGACGAGATGGCCTCGCACGCGGCCGCCTTGGCGCGCTCCCACTGGCCGATCGGGTCGTCGGCGTCGCGGGGCACGAGCGTGGTGAAGTACAGCGACGCGCCCGTCTCGTAGGCGTGCGAGATGTGGCACGCCACGATCGGCGTGCGGCTCGACCCGGCGAGCGAGTCCACCAAGGCGGCCCGCACCGCCGAGCGCAGGGTGTCCACAGTGGACCAGTACGTCGCCGTCTCCAGGGTCTCGACGCAGACACCCAGGTCCAGCAGCGCGTCGCGCTGCCGCGGGCCGGCGAACCGGCCGTGCCGCCACTTCTCCCCCACCACCGTGCCGAGCGAGACCCCCCGGTGCCGGCGCAGCGCGCGCAGCGTGGCCCGGCGGCGCGAGGCGACCTCCGCGTCGCTCGCGCCCTCCCAGCCGAGCACGAGCAGGCACGGGTCGAGCACCCCGCGCAGCCGCAGGTACCTGCGCATCAGCTCGGTCTTCCAGCCACCGGACAGCGCGAACGCCAGGTCCGTCTCATGCGGGTCCGACAGGCGCGTGACGTCGGCGAGCACCCGCTGCTGGGCCAGCTCGCGCACGGCGTTCGCGCCGCGGGACCAGCCGTCGAGCACGAACCCCTCGTAGCGGCGCGCGGCCGGCCGCGTGCGCACCCGCAGGGTCACCTCGGTGAGCACGCCGAACGCGCCCTCGCTGCCCATCACGAGCTGGCGCAGGTCCGGCCCGGCCGCCGACGCCGGCGACACGCCGAGCCGCCACTCGCCGCGCGGCGTGGCCATCCGCACGCCCTCGACCATGTCCTCGAACCGCCCGTAGCCCGCCGACGCCTGGCCGGACGACCGGGTCGCGGCGAACCCGCCGATCGTCGCACGCTCGAACGACTGCGGCACATGGCCGAGCGTCAGCCCGTGCGCGGCGAGCAGCCGCTCCGCATCGGGCGCGACCACACCCGCCTGGAGCACGGCGAGCCGGGAGACCGGGTCCACCGACACCAGCTTGTCGAGCCGGCACAGGTCGAGCACGATGACGGACTCCTTGGTCCCGCGCAGCGCCTGCACGCCGCCGACCACCGAGGTGCCCCCGCCGAACGGCACCAGGCCGACGCCGTGCTCGGCGCAGACCTCGACGACCCGCTGCACCTGTCCCGGATCGGCCGGCAGCACGACAGCGTCGGGCACGGTCAGCGCGCCGGTTCCCCTGTGCCGCAACAAGTCCAGATAGGACAGTCCGCCGGTGCGGCCGAGCCGGTCGTCGCGGCTGCGCAGCAGGTGGTCGGTGCCCACCACCGACTCGAGCGCCTTGCGCGCCACGTCCGGCAGGTCGGGCTCGCCGACCGCGAGCGCGGAGTCCGGCGCCGCAGGCGTGCTCTGCTCGGTGAGCCCGGTTTTCGAGGCTAGCCAACGGGTGGCATGAGGGGGGAGAATGGCGTCCTGCCCACCGGCCGGCGTCCAACTGCGACGGACGCGGTGGTCGAGGCGCTCGCCGGTGTGGTCCCTGGGTTCGGTCACCGGTATAGTGTGACATATGACGTCTATCCGTCACACTCCGTCACCCAACCGCGTCGCGGACGACGTGTTGCTCGACGCGGCAATGGAGTGCGTGCTGGCGGTGGGCGTGCGCCGCACCACGCTGAGCGACATCGCGCGAACCGCCGGCGTCAGCCGCATGACGCTCTACCGCCGGTTCCCCGACGTGCGCGGCATGCTGTCGGCCCTGATCACCAGGGAGTTCGGCAAGATCCTCACGGAGGCGAACCGGATCGCGCAGCCGGAGCCGACCGCACGCGGGCAGCTGGTGGTCGCGTCGGTGCACACGATCCGCGGCCTGGCCGCGAACCCGTTGATGCACGCGGTGATCGAGCGCGACGCGGAGATGCTGCTGCCCTACATCATGGAGCGGATCGGCACGAGCCAGCGGATGACGGAGGAGTTCCTGCGCGCGCAGCTGGCCGCCGGGCAGCGGGACGGCTCGATCCGGGTGACCGACCCGGCGGTGCAGGCGCGGACGATCTTCCTGCTGCTGCAGCCGTACGTGTTCGCCATCCGGCCGTCGACCTCCGACCTGTCCCTCGACGACCTGCTGGCGGAGCTGACCCACCTGCTCGACGCGGTGCTGCGTCCATGAGCAAGCCCACGCACAAGCCCATGCACCCGGGGAACAACTCCCTGAACGCCACGCGGCGTGCGCTGGAGCTGGAGCGGCTGGCCGCCGGCGAGGTGGTCGACCTGCTGGTGATCGGCGGCGGCGTGACCGGGACGGGGATCGCGCTGGACGCCGCCGCGCGGGGCCTGTCGGTCGCGCTGGTGGAGGCGCACGACCTGGCGTTCGGCACGTCGCGGTGGTCGAGCAAACTGGTGCACGGCGGCCTGCGCTACCTGGCGAAGGGCGAGGTGCGGCTCGCGCACGAGAGCGCCGTGGAGCGCGGCATCCTGATGACGCGGACGGCGCCGCACCTGTCCCGCGCACTGCCCCAGCTCTTCCCGCTGCACGAGCAGATCTCCCGTGGTGGCGCGGCTTTCGTGATGAGCGGCCTGCGTGCGGGTGACGCGCTGCGCCGGGCCGCGCGTACGCCGTCGTCGCTGCTGCCGCCGCCCCGCAAGGTGTCCGGCCCCGAGGCCCTGGCCCTGGCGCCGGGCCTGCGCACGCGCGGCCTGCGCGGCGGGCTGCTCTCGTTCGACGGTCAGCTGACCGACGACGCGCGCCTGGTCGTGGCGCTGGCCCGCACCGCGGCCGGGCTGGGCGCGCGGATCCTGACGCGCCTGCGGGTCACCACGGCGTCGGGCGACGGCGTCGAGGTGCGTGACCTGGTGTCCGACCGGGTGGTCTCGTTGCGGGCCCGGAGCGTGGTGAACGCGGCGGGCGTCTGGGCGGGCTCGCTGGTCGACTCCGTGCGGCTGCGCCCGTCCCTGGGCTCGCACGTCGTCGTCGACGGCGGGCGGCTCGGGATCGGCGGCACGGCGCTGACCGTGCCCGTTCCGGGCGAGCGCTCGCGCTTCGTGATCGTGCTGCCGCAACGGAACGGACTTGTCTACATAGGACTGACCGACGAGCCGTTCGACGGTCCGGTTCCCGACGAGCCGGTGGCGCCCGCGGCCGACGTGGAGTTCCTGCTGCGGGTGGCGTCCTCGGTGCTGGCGGAGCCGCTGACCGCGGCCGACGTGCTGGGCAGCTACGCCGGCCTGCGCCCGCTGCTCGAGGGCACCGGCCGCAGCGCGGACCTGTCCCGCCAGCACGCGGTGTTGCGGGCACCGAGCGGCGTGCTGACGATCGTCGGCGGGAAGCTCACGACGTACCGGAAGATGGCGCAGGACGCGGTCGACGCGGCCACCGCCGCCGCGTCACTGCACGCCGGCCCTCCGCGCACGCACGACCTGCCACTGGTCGGCGCCGGCACGCGCCACCATTTGTCCACTGTGGACGCATCGGCGCGCCTCGTGGCGAGCTATGGCACCGAGGCGCCGCGCGTGGCGGCATTGGCGTCCTTCGACCCGGAGCTGGGCGCGCCGGTCGCCGACGGCACGGAGATCACCGGCGCCGAGGTGGTCTGGGCGGTCCGCAACGAAGGCGCCCTGGACGCGGACGACGTGCTGCACCGCCGCACGCGGATCGGCCTGGTCCCCAAGCACCTGGACGCCACCCGGGACCGGGTGACCGACCTGGTGAACCGGGCACTCGCCGGCCTGGCCCCGACCTCGCCCTGACGTCCGCCGTCCGGGCGCGTAGCAGGGACAAGCGAGCCGGCCACCGGAAGTCCCGGTGGCCGGCTCGCCCCCGACGAACCTACTGGCCGGCGCGCAGGCGCTCGGCCACCCGAGCGACCTCCTCAGGCGTGCCGACGATCTCGAAGTGCATCTCGTCGCGGCGGCCGGTGTAGTCGCCGCCCCAGCGGACCACGTCGTCGACCTCGCCCAGGATCGTGTGGATCTCCTGGACCTGCGCCGGCGTGAACGTCTCCCGCGCGCCGAGCGGGTGCCGCGTGGCGTTGACGTCCACGGCGGTCCCGCTCGCGTGGTTGGAGATGTCGCCGCCGCCGCGCACGTTGCGCTCGGCGTAGCCCCAGTCGTCGTGCTCGCCCGCCTCGGAGTTCATGTCGATGTTCTCCACGCGCGAGTGGACCTGGCCGAGCACGTGCATGAGCACGTCACCGCCGGGGCCGTCGGCCACGTTGACCTGGGTGTCCGTACCCGGGATCGTCCGTGTGCCGCGCGGCGGGTTCACCGGCCAGCCGTTCTGCGACACCGGGCCGCTCGGCGCCGGGCGTGCCCCGGTGCCCTGGCCGGCCGGAGGTGTCTGGACGGGAGTGACCGGAGGTCCGGCTTGTGCGGTTTGGGGGCCGCTGCCGGTGCCGGCCGCCGTGGGGGTCGCGCTGAGG
Organism: Actinophytocola sp.; assembly: GCF_050699935.1. Classification (NCBI taxonomy): domain Bacteria; kingdom Bacillati; phylum Actinomycetota; class Actinomycetes; order Pseudonocardiales; family Pseudonocardiaceae; genus Actinophytocola; species Actinophytocola sp. Next base: position 74 of record NZ_JBOHGB010000190.1, on the reverse strand, counting down.
GGGCCACCGGTGGTGGTGTGTTGGGGGGTGGTGATCTGCACGCCGCTGCCGGTGCCGGCGGCTGTGGGGGTGGC
>NZ_JBOHGB010000189.1:0-12339 GCF_050699935.1 Actinophytocola sp. | reverse complement strand
ACATGGGCAGATCGGCGACAGGGTACAAAGTGGGCCGGGCCTCTGCTGGTCGTGATCATGATGTGGTGTCAAGATCATCTAGCAGAGGCCCGACCTATGCCCAACACCGGGATCAAGGACAGGCTCTAAGAAGCGTGCCGGTGAGCCGGATTTCGCGCAGCGGCCGCCCGCCCGCGTCCAGTGTCCGGACCGTGCCGTCCGGAACCCAGCCGGCCCGTTCGTAGAAGCGGAGCGACGCCTTGTCCTGTTCGGGCACCCAGGCGATGCCGCGGGTCGAGCCGGCCTCGCGCATCGCCTTCCCGGCCTCGGCCAGCAGCCGCCCGCCGTGCCCGCGGCGACCCCAGCGCGGCTCCACCAGAAGGGTGCCGACCAGCGCGACCGTCGCCGAGTCCTTGGCCGGCGAGCCGTCCGCGTCCGCGGTCTCGTCCTCCGGTGCGGGACCGGCCGCGCAGAACCCCACGAGCCAGGCGCCCTCGGCCGCCACGAACACCGCAGCGGGCCCCTGCTCGACGGTTTGCCGCCAGGTCTGCTCCGCATCCGCGGCGTCGAGGCCGTCCAGGATCTCGGCGGGCAGCAGGTCCGCGTACGCGGCGCGCCAGGTGTCGAGCTGGATGCGCGTGATCTCGGTCGCGTCGGACGGTTCGGCGGGACGGACGGTGGCATCGGCCATGCCCGAAACCTACCGGCCGATCCGCCTGCGCAGCCGCGGGACCGGGTCGTACTCTCTGCACTCGTGACCGTCTCCGTCCCCGGCTACGAGATCGTCGACCCGCTGGGGCGGGGCGGGTTCGGTGTCGTCTACCGCGCCCGGCACGTCACGATCGACCGCGAGGTCGCGATCAAGGTCGACTCCCGGCTCATCCTCGACGACCGCGACCAGCGCCGGTTCCTCCGCGAGGTCCGCGCGGCCGGGCGGCTGTCCGGGCATCCGAACGTGGTCGAGCTCTACGACGCGGGCGTGCTGCCCGACTCGCGGCCGTACCTGGTGATGGAGCTGTGCCCGGGCGGCTCGCTCGCCGACCGCGGGCGGATGCCTGTGCGCGAGGTCATCGAGGTCGGCCACAAGATCGCCGACGTGCTCGCCGCGGCGCACGACCTCGGCGTGCTGCACCGGGACATCAAGCCGGGAAACATCCTGGTCAAGCGGTACGGCACGGTCGGGCTGGCGGATTTCGGCCTCGCCGCCGTCGTGGAGGCGGGCCGCGACTCGTCGGTCACCCTCGCCGCGCTGACCCCGGCCTTCGCCGCGCCCGAGGCGTTCCACCTGCACCCCCCGACGGTCCGGTCCGACGTCCACGCGCTGACCGCCACGCTCTACACGCTGCTCGCCGGCCACCCGCCGCGGTTCCCCGCCGACCGGGAGCTGAGCGTGCCGGAGATCGTGCGCCGCCACGACACCCCGATCGACGACATCCCCGGCGTGCCGCCGGAGCTGATGTCGATCCTGCGCCGGGGCCTCGCGAAGGAGCCGGCACACCGGTACCCGGAGGCGGCCGCGCTGCGGGCCGATCTCGGTCAGCAGTCGGTCGGCCAGTTCACCGGCCCCCGGCACGCGGTGACGTCGGCGGTCACCACGGTCGCCGCCCCGCGCGGCTCGGTGCCGACACCCTCGGGTCCGCCGCAGTCCGGTCCGCCGCCGTCCTACGCGCCGCCGTCCGGTCCGGCCTCGTCGGCTTCGCCCCGGCGGCGCCGAAACCTGCTGGTGGCGGGCACGGCCCTGGTCGCGGTGCTTCTCGTGCTCGCCGGCGTCTGGTACCTCGTGATCCGCGACGACGGCACGGGCGGTGGGTCGGCGTCCGGTTCCGGTGGCACGTCGGCGGCGGACACGCCCCAGGAGGACATCAGCCGGTACGGCGTGCCGACGATCACCGAGGACTGCCCGGCCGCCGGGGTAGCGGGGGCGGACGCGCGCTGCACGAGGCGGGCGCAGTGCTGGAGCGGCATCGTGGTGATCGGCGGGGAGCTGGCCAGCATCCGCGAGCTGCCGTGCGACGAGCCGCACGTGTACGAGACGTTCGCGGTCGCGGAGGTGCCGCCGGCGCTTGTCGACCCGTTCCAGGACGAGCTGGCCGCCGACCCGACCGTGCGGCGGGTGTGCTCGACGGAGACGCTGCTGGCCTCGCGGTTGGCGCAGACCCGGCAGCACGGCCCGGACGCGTGGTCGATCGAGATCCTGCCGCCGACGCCGGACGACCAGGAGCGTGGCCGCAACGTCTACCGCTGCGTGGCCACCCTGGCGGACTACGCCGACGTGGCCGTGCCGGCGTTCCGGCCCCTCTGACCGCCGATTTTGTCGGTGGTTCGTGCGACCGTGTCGGGCGTGAGTCGCCCTGTCCTGAGTCCCCTGTCCTGGAAGGAAGTCCTCGATGACCACCACGCTCGGTCCCGACGCGGCGCGCCGGATCGCCCTGGCGGCGCAGGGGTTCGCGGACGCCCGGCCCGCCGGCGAGATCACCCGGCGGCACCTGCGCCGCGTGGTCGACCGGGTGCGGCTGATCCAGCTCGACTCGGTGAACGTGGCGGTGCGGGCGCACTACATGCCGCTGTTCAGCCGGCTCGGGCCCTACCCCGCGGCGCTCGTGGACGACGCGGCGTGGCGGCACCGCGCGCGGCGGCCGCGGTTGCTGGCCGAGTACTGGGCGCACGAGGCGAGCCTGTTACCGGTCGAGGACTGGCCGCTGTTCCGGTGGCGGATGCGGCGTTACGAGCGGCGGCTGGGGGAGCGGTACGAGTCGCTGCTCAAGGGCGCACCGGGCCTGTTCGACGACGTGCTCGCGGCGGTCAAGGACCTCGGGCCGATCGGCGCCGGTCCGCTGGAGGCCGAGCTCGGCATCGCGGGCGGGCGGGCACGGGGCGGCTGGTGGAACCGGTCGTCGGTCAAGCACGCGTGCGAGTACCTGTTCGCGGTGGGGGAGCTGACCACGGGTGCGCGCCGCGGCTTCCAGCGGCTCTACGACCTGCCGGAGCGCGTGCTGCCACCCGAGGTGCACAGCGCGCCGGAAATGTCCACGGAGGACGCGATCCGCGAGCTGACCCTTCGTGCGGCCGCGGCACACGGCATCGGGACCGAACCGGACCTGCGGGACTACTTCCGCGTCAAGCCTCCGGAGTGGAGCAAGCGGGCGGTGGCCGAGCTGGTCGAGGACGGCCGGCTCGAGGAGGTGTCTGTGCGCGGCTGGACGCGGCCGGCCTACCGGCACGTCGACGCCCGCCAACCGCGGCGGGTGACCGGCCGGGCGTTGCTGTGCCCGTTCGACCCGCTGATCTGGGAGCGGGCGCGTACCGAGCGGATCTTCGGCTTCCACTACCGCATCGAGATCTACGTCCCCGAGCCGAAGCGGGTGTACGGCTACTACGTGTTCCCGTTCCTGCTGGACGGCGAGCTGGTCGCACGCGTCGACCTGAAGACCGACCGGCAGGCGGGCGTGTTGCGCGTCCGCGGCGCGTTCGCCGAACCGGCGGTCGACGCCGCACGCGTGGCCGCGGAGCTCGCCGCCGAGCTCGGGGTCATGGCCGAGTGGCTGGAGCTGGACAAGGTGGTGGCCGATGACCGAGGCTCCCTGGCCCCACCCCTACGCAAAGTCCTCCACCGACCCAACCGAACCGCACCATGAGCCCGCGAGTCCAACGCTCCGGTCCCGCGAGTTCGACGCTCCGGTCCCGCGAGTCCAACGCTCCGGTCCCGCGTGTCCGACCCGGGGGCACGCGAAGAGGCCGGGCGGCGCACGGAGCTGCGCGGCCGGCCCGGCCTCCTCCACCCCCTGTATCTCCCGAAAGCCATCACGTGGATGGCCGGCGAGTCACTCCACCGCGGTGGTGACCAACGCCGAGCCGGACCCGGTCCGGCCGCGGATCCGTAGTGGTGGCGCGGATTCCGGCGGGGTCGTCGACAGGTCGAGGTCACTGCGGGCCTCGCCCGAGCCGGAGGACAGGTCGACCTCCGCCGGGCTGCCCTTGCGGATGCCGACCCGGACCGCGCCCGAACCGGTGTGCAGCTCGAGCTGTCCGGCCGATGCGTTGGCGATGGTCACGCTGCCGCTGCCGGTACGGGCCAGCACGTCGTTCGACACGGCGCCCAGCCAGACGTCGCCGCTGCCGGTGAACACCGTGCTCACACCGCCGACCGCGGTGATCTCCACGTCGCCGCTGCCGGTCTTCGCTCGCACGCCGGCCGCCATCGGGCCCAGTCGCACCACGCCGGAGCCGGTGTCGACCTTGGCGCTCGCGGACGCCTGGTCGGCGCTGACCCGGCCCGACCCGGTGGCCAGCTCCAACTGCCCGGCCGAGCCGGTCACGTTGAGGTCGCCCGAGCCGGACTTCGCCGTCACGTGGCTGCCGAGCGGCGCCTGCACGGACACCGCGACCGGCACGTTGCGCAGGTGGATGTCCTTGGGCGTCCGCACGACCAGCCGGCCGCCGGTGAAGTCGACCCTCGTCTGCCGCACCGCCTCCGCGACCGGGCTCGCCGGCTGCTCCTCGGCACCCGCCGTGCCGAACTGCGTGTTGATCCAGCTCATCAGGTTCGACACCCCGACGGCGAACGGGCTCGCGCCGGACGGGTCGTGCCGGACCTCGACATGTACCCCCGGCTCGTCCACGAGCCGCACGTCGATCCGTCCCGGCGCCGTGGCGATGTCGATCTCCGCCGGCCCCTCGTGCTCGAAGCTCAGCCGCCGGACCACGTCCTCGACGTCCTCGGTCATCATGCTCAGCCCCCGTACCAGCCGTGCACGCGGGACGACGTGCCGGTCCCGCCCTTGTGCTCCTGTGCCCACTCCTGCCAGCCGTAGCGGCCCCAGTCCTTGCGGGCCTTGCCCCGGCCGTGCAGCGCCCCCTGAACGGCCTGCTGCACGAACGTGTTCAGCGATACCCCCTGCGCCGCGGCCGCCTGCTCGGCCTTGCTCTTGAGCTGCTCGAAGAGGCGCAGCGTCATGCGGCTCATGTCCCCGCCCTCGTCCGGCGGCGGCAGGTCGTCCTCGCGCGGCGGCTCGTGCGCGGTCCCGGTGCCGGTGACCACCACCTGGACGTCCCGGCCGTCGAGCCGGACCTCCACGACGTGGTCCTCGAGCGAGGCGGTGACCTCGGCGGCGAGGTCGGACAACGCGTTCATGATCGCCAGCCGCGCGGCGGGCTCCAGCGCGGCGGCCAGTACCGCGGCCGCGCGCCGGGTGTTCTCGTCGCCGGCCGAGGCGGCCGTGGAGAGGTCCTCGCGCAAGGCGGCGACATACGGTGTGAGATCCATGATGTCATCATGACGTCAGATGTGACATCAGTCAAGCGCGAGCGACATCATCGTGATGTCACGATAGTGCGGCCGCGGCGGACATCGCGCCGTTGACCGGCGAGGAGGCCCGCGGCGGTTAGGCTGCCGGCATGACGGAGACCGTGTCCCCGAAGGTGCAGCTCGTCGCCAAGACCGAGTTCTTCCCACCCGCGGACGTACCGTGGTCGACCGATGCGGACGGGGGTGAGGCGCTCGCCGAGTTCGCCGGGCGGGCCTGTTACCAGTCGTGGAAGAAGCCCAACCCGGCCACCGCCACCAACGCCGGGTACCTGCGGCACATCCTCGAGGTCGGCCACCTCTCCGTCCTCGAGCACGGGACCGTCAGCTTCTACATCACCGGCATCTCGCGCAGCCTCACCCACGAGCTGATCCGCCACCGCCACTTCTCCTACAGCCAGCTCTCCCAGCGCTACGTCCCGGAGAAGAACGCGAAGATGGTCGAGCCCGACGTCATCGCGAACGACCCGGTACTGCACGAGAAGTTCATGCGGGCGGCCGAGGCGAGCGTCGCCGCCTACACCGAGCTGCTCGCGGGCCTCGAGGAGCGCTTCGCCGACGCGCCCAACGCGACTCTGCGCCGCAAGCAGGCCCGGCAGGCCGCCCGCGCGGTGCTGCCCAACGCCACCGAGACCCGCATCGTCGTCACCGGCAACTACCGCGCGTGGCGCCACTTCATCGCCATGCGCGCGAGTGAGCACGCCGACGTCGAGATCCGCGAGCTCGCCGTGGAATGCCTGCGCCAGCTGCAGAAGGCGGCCGCCAACGTGTTCGACGACTTCGTGATCTCCACGCTCCAGGACGGCACCGAGGTCGCCTCCAGCCCCTTCGTCACCGAAGGCTGACCGGCCGTGAAGCGGCTGGTCGTCGACGTCCGCGGCGGCGACTACTCGGTCCTGCGCCTGCCCGCGGGCACGGTGCCCGACCCGGATCTGTTCCGCGTCGGCGGCGTGACAGTCGTGTCGGTGATCAGCGCGCCGGACGGCGTCACGGTCGTCTGCCCGACCCGCGTCGCGCCCGAGTCCGACGCCCGCGAGGACGGCTGGCGGCTGCTGTCGGTCCGTGGCCCGTTGGAGTTCGCGCTCACCGGGATCATGGCCGCGCTCGCCGGCGAGCTCGCCGCGGCCGGCGTGAGCCTGTTCGCCGTGTCCACCTACGACACCGACCACGTGCTCGTGCAGGCCGACGACCTGGAGCGGGCGGTCCGCGCGCTGCGCGAGGCCGGCCACGAGGTCGGGCCCCTCTAGCCGGCGGGGAACTCCGCGCGCACGCCGAGCAGCCGGATCGGGCGGTCGTCGGCGAAGCGGGCCAGCACCGTGAGCGCCGCCTCCTCGATCACGGCCGCGTCGCTGGTCGGCACGGGCAGCGTCATGCTCCGCGTGTGCGTGAAGAACGGCGCGAACCGGACCTTCACCGCCACCCGTGCCGCCGGCCGCCCCTCGGCCACCACGTCCTCGGCGACCCGCCGGGCGAGCACCGCGACCTGCGAGGCGACGTCCGCGGGCGCGGTCAGGTCCTCCTGGAACGTCGTCTCGCGGCTCCGCGACCGCGGGGTCCACGGCGTGCTCGTCACGGTCGTGCTGCCGGCGCCCATCGCGAGCGTCCGGCACCACGGGCCGGTCCTCGGCCCCAGGCGGGCCGCCAGCACCTCCGGGTCCGCGCGCGCCAGCTCGGCCACCGTCGGGTAACCGAGCGCGGCGAGCTTGCGTGCGGTCTTGCGGCCGATGCCCCACAGCGCCTCGGTCGGCCGGTCGGCCATCACCTCGACCCAGTTGTCCCGGGTCAGCTCGTACACGCCGGCCGGCTTGGCGAACCCGGTGGCGAGCTTGGCACGCAGCTTGTTGTCCCCGATGCCGACCGAGCACGACAGGCGGGTGCTGGCGAGCACCTCGCGCTGGACGTCGCGCGCCACGGCCCACGGGTCCTCAGTGGACACTCCAAGGAATGCCTCGTCCCAGCCCAGCGCCTCGACCACCGCGTCGAACGAACGCAGCGTGGCCATCACGACCTCCGACACCGCCTCGTACGCGGGCGGGTCGTGCGCCAGGAAGACCGCGTCCGGGCACTTCCGGGCAGCCAGCCGCATCGGCATCCCCGAGTGCACGCCGAACTCGCGCGCCTCGTACGACGCCGTGGCCACCACCGAGCGCCGCTCCGGGTCGCCGTTGCCACCCACGATCACCGGCCTGCCCCGCAGCTCGGGCCGGCGCAGCACCTCGACCGCGGCGATGAACTGGTCGAGGTCGACGTGGAGTATCCAAGCCGCCATGACGACAGTGTGACGCGCGTTAGCATTCCGCGCGTGACCCAGCCGGAACAGCAGCAGTCCACTCAGCACCCGACCTCCCAGGCGGCCCACCGGGTGATCGCCGAGCGCTACGTCGTGCTCAAGGAGATCGGCCGGGGCGGCATGGGCATCGTGTGGCTGGCCGAGGACCGCACGATCGGCCGCCGGGTCGCGATCAAGGAGCTGCATCTGCCCGCCGGGGTCCCGCCCGACGAGCGGAAGGTGCTCGAGGAGCGGGTGCTGCGCGAGGCCCGCACCGCCGGCCGGCTCAACGACCCGGGCGTCGTCACCGTGTACGACGTGCTGCAGGAGTCCGGCAACACCTACATCGTGATGGAGCTGATCCAGGCGCCGACGCTCTCCGCGATCGTCACCCGGGAGGGCCCGCTGCCCCAGGAGGCGGTCGCCCGGCTCGCCGAGCAGCTGCTGTCCGCGCTGGAGGCCGCGCACGCGGCCGGCGTCGTGCACCGGGACGTCAAGCCCAGCAACATCATGGTGCTGGCCAACGGCCGGGTGAAGCTGACCGACTTCGGCATCGCGCAGTCCACCGACGACCCGCGCCTCACGACCAGCGGGGTCCTGGTCGGCTCCCCGAGCTACATCGCCCCGGAGCGCCTGCGCGGCGCCGAGGCCGACGCCGGCTCCGACCTGTGGGCGCTCGCCGCCGTGCTGTTCTACGCCGTCGAGGGCCACTCGCCCTACGAGCGCTCGTCCACGGCGGCCACCATGCACGCGATCCTCAACGAGGTTCCCTACCTCACCCGCGGCCAGGGTCCGATCGCGTCGGTGATCATGGGCCTGCTCAACAACGTCCCGCAGGCCCGCCTGTCCGCAGCCCAGGTTCGCGGGCTGCTCGCCCAGGCGACCCAGACGCCGCCCACCGGCACGCGGACCGTGGTCAACCCGGGCGGCTACCACCACGGCGGCACCGCGATGTACCCACCGCCGGGCGCCACCCAGCTCGCAACCGGACCGCACCGGCCCGGCTCTGCCGAGGCAAAGCGCTGGCGCGTCGTGGAGCGCTGGCTCATCGTGGCGCTGGTCGTGGTGCTCGTCGTGGGCGCGGCTTTGGGTGGCTGGTTCGGCGGCCGGGCGCTGCTGGCCGCGGAGGCGCCGGTCGATCCGGCCAAACGCGACTCGATGACCTACGGTGAGGGCGGCGACATCCCGGTGTTCGAGCTGTCCGACGGGGCCTGCCCGACCGCACGGCTGCAGGCCGGCCGCAGCTACCCGTCCGACAGCAACAGCGCGTGCGAGGACCCGCACGAGTTCGAGGTCGTGTCGGCGGACTTCTTCGGCTCCGACGACCTCGACTACCCCGGTGACGACCTGCGTGCGTTCGCCGAGTCGGCCTGTGCGCTGATCTTCGCGAGCGACCTGGTCGCGGCGTCGGACAAGGAGCGGACGCTGTCCTACGTGACGCTGATGCCGGTCAAGCAGAGCTGGGACGACGCGGCGGACGCCGGCGACGGCGACCGCACGATCTACTGCCTGATCACGAACCGCGAGGACAAGCAGCTGGAGCGCCGGCAACTACGGGACGACTGAGCGCGATACCGTCGGCGCCATGGCTGTTTCCACCGACGAGCGCGCGGCCTTGAGCGACCTGTTCGCGGAGCTGGGCCCGGACGAGCCGACGCTGTGCGAGGGCTGGCGGACCCGTGACCTCGCCGCCCACCTGGTGGTCCGGGAACACCGCCCGGACGCCGCGCCGGGCATCCTGCTCGCGCCGCTCGCCCGGTACACCAGGCGGGTCCAGGACGGCTATGCCCACCGGCCCTGGGCCGAGCTCGTCGACCTGGTCCGGTCCGGCCCTCCGGCACTGTGGCCGACCCGGATCCCGGCGCTGGACCGGCTCGTCAACAGCGTCGAGTTCTTCGTCCACCACGAGGACGTGCGGCGTGCGCGGCCGGACTGGAAGCCGCGCGATCCCGACCCCGAGCGCGACGCCGTGATCTGGGCCGGCGTGCGCCGGGTGGCTCGGCTGACGATGCGCCGTTGCCCGGTCGGCCTGGTCCTGCGCTGGCCAGGCGGCGGGGAGGTCGGCGCGGAGGTCGTCGTCCGGCGCGGGCCGAACACGGTGATCCTCAGCGGTGAGCCGGGAGAGCTGCTGCTGTTCGCGCTCGGCCGCGACGCGGTCGAGATCGACGTCGACGGCGAGCAGTCCGCGATCGCCGTAGTTCGGGGGCTCAAGCGAGGTCTGTGACCGCCGGTCGGCGGGAACCTGACATCCTTCTGCCCGGTCGGAGACACCGAGCACTATTCAAAACAGGCCCGCGGCGTGCCCGGGCGCCGCTGATCCGGCGTGTTGTGAACAGTGCTCGCCGGGACCCGAGGGAGGCCGAGGTGACGCAGGACCCGACGCACCAGCGGACCGTGCCGGCGATGCTGCCTGGCCGGCGCGTGCTCGCCGACCGGTACGAGCTCGGCGTGGAGATCGGCCGGGGCGGCATGGGCATCGTGTGGCTGGCCGACGACCGGATGATCGGTCGCCAGGTCGCGATCAAGGAGCTGAACCTGCCCGAGGGCGTGCCGCTCGACGAGCGGAAGGTGCTCGAGGAGCGGGTGCTGCGCGAGGCGCGGACCGCGGGCCGGCTGAACGACCCCGCCGTGGTGACGGTGTTCGACGTGCTGCAGGAGTCGGGCAGCACGTTCATCGTGATGGAGCTGATCCAGGCGCCGACGCTGTCCGCGATCGTCCGCGAGCGGGGACCGCTGCCGCCGGACGCGGTGGCGCGGCTGGCCGAGGAGCTGCTGTCCGCGCTGGAGGCCGCGCACGCGGCGGGCATCGTGCACCGGGACGTCAAGCCGAGCAACATCATGGTGTTGCCCAACGGCCGGGTGAAGCTGACCGACTTCGGCATCGCGCAGTCCACCGACGACCCGCGGCTCACCACGAGCGGGATCCTGGTCGGCTCGCCGACCTACATCGCGCCGGAACGGATCAAGGGCGCCGAGGCCGATGCGAGCTCGGACCTGTGGGCACTCGCGGCCGTGCTGTTCTACGCGGTCGAGGGGTACTCGCCGTTCGAGCGCTCGTCCACGGCGGCGACCATGCACGCGATCGTCAACGAGGTGCCGTACCTGACGCGCTGCCACGGCCCGCTCGCGTCGGCGATCATGGGCCTGCTCAACGCGACGCCGGCCGCCCGGCTGACCGCCACGCAGGTTCGCGGCCTGCTCGCCCAGGCCACCAGCACGCCACCCGGCGGCCTCACCGCGATGACCCCACATCCGGCCGCGCCGACGAGCTACCCGGTCACTGGACCGAACCGCACACCGCGCTCGGGGACGCGCTCGGCGCTGGTCGTCGTGCTGTCCGTGGTCGTGGCGGCCGGCCTGTTCGTCGGCGGCTTCTTCACCCACCGGGCTGTCCAGGCCGACCCGGGCGGCGAGCGCCCGGCGAACATGGACGCGACGATCACCTACGGCGAGGGCGGCACGATCCCCGAGCTGAGCTGGAACCCGTCCTACCCCGAAGGCCGCTGCCTCAACGGCCGGCTGCGGGACGGGCAGCGGATCACCGAGAGCGCGCAGGTCGAGTGCGACCAGCCGCACGACCTGGAGGTCTTCGTGTCCGGGTGGACCTTCGACATCCCCGACGACTACGAGACCGTCCCCGACGTGTCCTACCCGAACACCGCGGACCTCACCGAGTACGCCGAGCGGTACTGCACCATGGCGTTCGCCTCCGAGCTCCTCACCGAGCAGGGCAAGAACGACCTGCGGTTCCGCACGCTGGTGCCCACCGAGCAGGCGTGGACGGACAACCGCTCGACACACTGTGTGCTCTACGCGGCCGGTGACCGGCAGCTGACCCGGGCATACGCCGCGTCGGAGTGATTTCCGGTGGGGTCTGCGAGTAGCGTCTTGCCCATGAACACGTGCCCGACCGCCAGACCAGGACGGCCGTTCGGCCAGGTGCTCACCGCGATGGTGAGCCCGTTCGACGCCGGCGGGAAGCTCGATCTGGACGCGGCGCAGCGGCTCGCGACGCACCTGGTGGACCTCGGCAACGACGGCCTGGTGGTCAACGGGACCACCGGCGAGTCGCCGACCACCACGGACGCGGAGAAGAGCGAGCTCGTTCGCGTGGTCGTCGACGCGGTCGGTGAACGCGCCAGCGTCGTCGCGTCCGTCGGCACCTACGACACCGCGCACTCGGTGCACCTCGCCCGCGAGGCCGAGCAGGCCGGCGCGCACGGTCTGCTCGTCGTGACCCCGTACTACTCGCGGCCCCCGCAGGCCGGGCTGCTCGCCCACTTCACGGCGGTCGCGGACGCCACGGGGCTGCCGAACATGCTCTACGACATCCCGCCGCGCTCGGTCGTGCCGATCGAGATCGACACGCTGCGCCGCCTCGCCGAGCACCCGCGCGTCCAGGCGGTCAAGGACGCCAAGGGCGACCTGTTCGCCGGCAGCGAGGTCATCGCGAGCACCGACCTCGCCTACTACTCCGGCGACGACGCGCTGAACCTGCCGTGGCTATCGGTGGGCGGGGTCGGCTTCGTCAGCGTCATCGGGCACGTCGTGGCCGGCCGGCTGCGCCGGCTGCTGGAGACCTACGAGAGCGGCGACGTGGTGACCGCCCGCACCGTCCACCGTGGACTGCTGCCGGTGTGCCGGGCGATGGGCCGGGTCGGTGGCGTGATCTTCGTGAAGGCCGCGCTGCGGCTGCGCGGGCACGACGCCGGCGAGCCGCGGCTGCCGCTGCCGCCCGCGACCGACGAGCAGGCCGCCGCGATCGCCGCGGATCTGGGCGACGCCGGCG
>NZ_JBOHGB010000188.1:0-12520 GCF_050699935.1 Actinophytocola sp. | reverse complement strand
GCCCGGTGACGCCGCCGCCGTGGTCCGGCCCGCCCAAGGAGGCGACCCGGCTGGACGTGCACCCGTTCTCCGAGCCGTCGCCGAACGGCCCGGGCACGTCACTGCACCGCGAGCCGGTGCCGTCCGGCCCGACGCCGCGGCCACCCGTCCGGCAGGCGCGACCGGCACGGCGGCCACCGCCGGCCGGGCGGGCCTGGTCGATCGCGCTGACGGTGCTGGCGATCGTGGCGGCCATGCTGGTCGGGATCCTGGTGGCGACCCTGCTGTCCTCGGCTCGCGACAACGGCGAGGGCAGCCGCGGGGACCAGACCTCGCAGCCGCAGCCGGCCGAGAACGACGCACGACCTGGCTCCGCGGAGTACGTGCAGGCGGTGCGGGACTACTACGCGCTGCTGCCGGAGGACACCGACACGGCGTACGACCTGCTGTCGGGCAGAGCGAAGGTCAAGTCCGGCGGGAAGCGCACCTACGAGCAGTTCTGGAACACGATCGAATCAGTCGAGGTCGCCAGCGCCACCGCGGACGGCGACCGAGTCGACGCGGTGTTGTTGTACGAGAAGAAGGACGGCGGCGAGTCCGAGGAGCCCACCAGCTTCGAGCTCGTCGAGAAGGACGGCCAGCTCCTGATCACCGACTTCGACTCCTGATCGACTCCTGATCGAGCTACGACTGGCGCGGGTACTCCTGGCGGCCGTAGCCCTGGTCCGGACCGCCGACCCGCGGCTGCGGACCGGTGTGCGGACCGCCGACCGGCGGCTGCGGACCGGTGTGCGGACCGCCGACCGGCGGTTGCGGACCGGTGTGCGGGCCGCCCGGGCCCATCATCGACTGGGGGCCCGTGCCGGGACCGCCCGGCCGGTACCCGCCAGGAGGGTAGGGCGCCCGCACCGGGGGCGCGGCCGAGGACGGCACGAGGGACTCCGACGGCTCGGCGGCCTCCCGCGGTCGCACGACGCCGGCGGCCACCACCAGCGTCAGGGCCACCACCGCGAGGACGAGGTTGGCCTGGAGCTCGAGCGCCGCGTCGTCCGTGCCGATCAGGTCGATCGCGCGGTACGCGACGAATCCGCCGACGCCGAGGCCGGCCACGATCAAGATCACCTGGACGGTCACCAGGAAGCTTCGCATGGCCGGTGACAGTAACCCCGCCGAGCGCCCCGACGGCAGTGCCAAACAGCCCTGTTCAGACCAGCCGCCGGTCCGAGGCCCAGCGCGACAGCTCGTAGCGGTTGGACAGCTGCGTCTTGCGCAGGACGCTCGACACGTGCGTCTCGACCGTCTTCACCGAGATGAACAGCTCCGACGCGATCTCCTTGTAGGCGTACCCGCGCGCCAGCAGACGCAGCACGTCCCGCTCGCGCGGGGTCAGCAGGTCCAGCTCCGGGTCGGAGATCGGTGCCTGGCCAGGCCGGTCGGCGAACGCGTCCAGCACGAAGCCGGCCAGCCGCGGCGAGAACACCGCGTCGCCCTCGAAGACCCGCACGATCGAGCGGACGAGCTCGTGGCTGGAGATCGTCTTCGTGACGTACCCGCGAGCGCCGGCCCGGATCACCGCGATCACGTCCTCGGCCGCGTCGGACACCGACAGTGCCAGGAACACGACGTCGGTGTCGTCCTTGCGCACCTGGCGCAGCACCTCGGCCCCGCCGCCGTCGGGCATGTGCACGTCGAGCAGCACCACGTCCGGCTTGCGGTGCCCGATGCCCGCCACCGCCTCGCCGACCGTGCCCGCCTCGCCGACCACCTCCACCTCGTCGGTGATCGAGTCCAGCTCGGCACGCACGCCGGCCCGGAACAGACCGTGGTCGTCCACCAGGAACACACGGACCGGACGCTTCTCGTCTTCAGTGCTCACCGGGCTGGTCACCAGAGCATCTCCTCCTACGCGCCGACCGACTCCCGCGGCATCTGCAGCTGCACCTCGGTGCCCTCGCCGGGCGCCGTGCGCAGCCGCAGCTCACCGCCGTTGCGCTCCATCCTGCCCCGGATGGAGTCGGCAAGGCCATGCCGGTCCGCCGGGACGGCTTTGACGTCGAACCCCTTGCCCCGGTCGCGTACGTAGATGGTGACCCGCTCCGGCTCCACCTCCGCGTACACGCTGACCTCGGACACCCCGGCGTGCTTGGCCGCGTTGACCACCGCCTCGCGGGCCGCGAACGCCAGGCCGGTGAGCCGCTCGTCGAGCTCGCAGTCGCCCACCACGACCTGCTGCACCTGGATGGCGAACTGGTCCTCCACCTCGCCGCACGCCTGCGCGACCGCCTCGGCGAACGTGATCGCGCCGGCGCCGTCCGGTCCGCCGTCGCTCTTGCGGCCGTCCTTGAGACCGTCCTTCTTGCGGCCGTAGCCCGCCGGCCCGTACAGCCAACCGCGCAGCTGCCGCTCCTGACCGCGGGCCAGCCGCAGCACCTCGCGCGGCGCCTCGGACTGCTTCTGGATCAACGCGAGCGTCTGCAGCACCGAGTCGTGCAGGTGCGCGGCGATCTCCGCGCGCTCCTCCGTGCGGATGCGGGCCCGCCGCTCCTCACCCAGGTCGCGGACCAGGCGCAGCCAGAAGGGCACGGTCAGCACCGCGACACCGACCAGCGTGGCGAGCACGGACAGCAGGGCGAACTGCATCTGGTCCAGGTCCACGCTGCGGATCAGGAAGACGACGGTCCCCGTGATCACCAGTGCGCCGCCGGCCAGGACCCGGAAGAGCGCGCTGCGCCCGCCGTGGCCGAGCACGGCGCCGAGGAACCCGCTGCGCGCGCGGCGACGGGTCGAGTCGTCGGCCTCCCGCCAGACCAGGGTGATGCCGACGAGGGTGACGCCGAGGCCCCCGGCGACCCAGCCGTTGAGCGTGTCCGACAGCGTGCCGGCGCCGATCGCCAGGCCGATGCCCAGCGCGAGCAGGCCGCGTGCCTGCATGCGTTCCCGGCGCGAGACCTCCCGCTGTGCCTCCTCGCGCGACTGCTGCGGTACGAACACCCAGAGCAGGCCGTACGCCAGCACGCCGGCACCACCGAGCGCCGCGAGCACCGCGAACGCCATCCGCACCCAGAGCACGCGCACGTCCAGGTGGTCGGCGATGCCGCCCGCGACCCCGGCGACGGCACGGCCGTTGCGCCGGCGGCGCATCTTGACCACGTCGTCGGCCGGCACCGGCACGCCCGGCGTCCGGCGCTCGAGGTCGTGCTTGATGTCCGGCTTGACGTCCGGTCTCCTGTCCCCGGTCATCTCTCCGGTCACCACCACCTGTACTGGCACCGGTCCATCGTCACATGTCAAGCATGCCCTTTCATCAGGGAAATACCCCGGGGTCAAACATCAGGGTCACTCCCTGATGTGCGGGGCGTTCCCGCGTCGCATCCTCGATACCGTGAGTGGGACACAGCAGACTTCCGGCATGACCGGCGTCGAGGACACAGTGAAGGACTTCTGGGCGACTCGCCCGAGACGGCCGAGGCGCGGCCGCAAGATCGCCGGCGTCGCCGCGGGCATCGCCAACCGCTACCGCATCGACCCGACGCTCGTGCGGGTCGGGTTCGTGGTCGCGTCGATCTACGGTGGCGCGGGCATCGTGCTCTACGTGCTCGGCTGGCTCTTCCTGCCCGAGCAGGACGACGAGGTCTCGCCGTTCGAGTCGCTGATCGGGCGCGGCCGCAGCTCCACGTCGAGCGCGTTCACGGTGCTGCTCTGCATCGCGCTGATCCCGACGATCAGCTGGTTCTTCGGCGGCTTCTTCCCGGGCTTCCCCGGCTTCCTGAGCGTGCTCGTGGTGGGTGCGGGGCTGTACCTGCTGCACCGCAACCGCGGACACCTGGGCCAGGCGCCCACCCCGGAGCCGGCGGCCCAGCCGGATCAGCCGACGACCCCGGTGGCCACAGCGGCGCCGGGTGGCGGCACCACGATGCCGCTGCCCGACGAGCCACGCGAGCCGGCCGCACCGGCCGCACCCGAGGTGCCGGTCGACCCGGCCACCAACGAGCCGCCGCCGGTCGCCGAGCGCGGGGAGCCCGAGCCCGAGGTACGGGACACGCCGCCGGCCTGGGACCCGCTGGGCGCCGCGCCGTTCGCGTGGGACCTGCCGGACCCGACCGCGCAGCCGGCCGACGACGAGGAGCCGCCGGAGCCGCCCCAGCGCAGGTCGCGGATCGGCCTGGTGACCGTGGGCGTCGCCCTGATCACCGCGGCCGTGCTGTCGAGCGTGGCGGGCGGGTGGATCAACCCGCAGCACATCATCGGCATCGTGCTCGCCATTCTCGGCACGGGCATGGTCATCGGCTCGTTCCGCCGCGGCGGGCGCGGACTGCTCGGCCTGGCGGTGCCCCTGGCCGTGATCGGCATCGGGATGACCACGGTCTTCCCGAACGGTGTGCAAGGCGGTGTGGGCGACCTGAACGTGCGGCCGACCTCGCTGTCCGAGGTGCGGGACAGCTACGAGCGCGGGGTCGGCTCGGTCGAGCTGGACCTGACTGGGCTGCCGGCCTCGGGGCGGGTGGACACGCGGGTCGACCTGGGGATGGGCGACGTGACGGTGATCGTGCCGGAGTCGGCGAACGTCGACGTCGAGTGCAAGGCGGGCCTGGGTGACGTGTCGTGCCTGGGCCGCGAGCAGTCGGGCACCGACAACCGGATGGTCGCGAGCGACCAGGGCACCGACGGTGCGGAGGGCTTGGACATGGACCTGCGGGTCGAGGTCGGAACGGGCAGCGTGGAGGTGCTTCGTGGCTGAGAAGACGCGTGAGGCGGAGACCCGGTGCCGCCGGCCGGACGTGCTCACCCTGCTGTTGGGCCTGGTCACCCTGGTCATCTCGGGCTACGTCCTGAGCGACGGCCGGCTGTGGTTGCCCCAGGTGGACTTCCGCTGGCTGATCACGGGAGCGGCCCTGTTCGTCGGCCTCCTCCTACTGGCCACCTCCCTGCGAGGCGGCAGCCGAAAGCGCTAGCTCCGCGAGTCCCCCCGCTCCAGACCGCGAGTCCGGGGGACTCGCGGTGTCAGGCCGGGCGGGCGGTGGCCACTCGCATCCGGAGATCGTTCAGCAGCAGGTCGAACTGCTTCGCCGGCAGCACGTCCAGCCGCCCCGACGGATCGTCGTGGCCCCGGACGTACCCGCGCAGCGGCGCGGCGACGTTCCGGTCATCGACGTGGAAGACCAGCCGCCGCAGGTGCTCCGACGGCCGTCCGGACGGCACCGTGTCGACCGAGGCCACCGCGCCCAGGCCGAACGACCGCGTCACGAACACGTCGCACACCCACACCCGCGAGGCGTTCACGTACACACCCCGGCGCCGGACCCGCCACCACAGGACCGCCCACAGCGCCAGCACGAGCAGCCCGCCCAGAGCGCCGGACACCGGCAGCGAGCCCGTGCTCACGAGGCGCACGAGCACGACAGCGGCGAAGATCCCGACGAGCCACGAGGCCCCGGCGCCCATCGTGCGCCGGGGCGGCGGGCCCAGCCGGGTCCGGTCCGTCACTCCCATTCGATCGTGCCCGGCGGCTTGGACGTGACGTCGAGGACCACGCGGTTCACCTCCGGGACCTCGTTCGTGATCCGGGTGGAGATGCGCTCCAGCACGTCGTAGGGCAGCCGGGCCCAGTCCGCGGTCATCGCGTCCTCCGAGGACACCGGGCGCAGCACCACCGGGTGGCCGTAGGTCCGGAAGTCACCCTGCACGCCGACCGAGTGCACGTCCGCCAGCAGCACCACCGGGCACTGCCAGATGTCCCGGTCCAGCCCCGCCGCGGTCAGCTCCTCGCGGACGATCGCGTCCGCGGCCCGCAGCACCGACAGCCGGTCCGCGGTCACCGCGCCGATGGTCCGGATGCCCAGCCCGGGCCCGGGGAACGGCTGGCGGTGCACGATCGTCTCCGGCAGGCCCAGCTCCAGGCCGACCCGCCGGACCTCGTCCTTGAACAGCTCGCGCAGCGGCTCCACGAGCTCGAAGGTCAGGTCGTCGGGCAGCCCGCCCACGTTGTGGTGGCTCTTGATGTTCGCCGCCCCGGTGCCGCCGCCCGACTCGACCACGTCCGGGTACAGCGTCCCCTGCACCAGGAACCGGTAGTCGCCCGACGCCTTCAGGTCGCGCTCGGCCTGCTCGAACACGCGGATGAACTCGCGCCCGATGATCTTGCGCTTCTGCTCCGGGTCGGTCACGCCCACGAGCGCCTCGAGGAACTGGTCCGCCGCGTCCACGGTCACCAGCCGAACCCCCGTGGCCGCGACGAAGTCGCGCTCCACCTGTCCGCGCTCGCCGGCCCGCAGCAGGCCGTGGTCGACGAACACGCACGTGAGCCGGTCGCCGATGGCTCGCTGCACCAGCGCCGCCGCCACGGCCGAGTCGACCCCGCCGGACAGCCCGCAGATCGCCCTCCCGTCCGTGCCCACCTGAGTACGGATCCGCGCCAGCTGTTCGTCCACAATGGACGCGATGGTCCACGAAGGACGCAGGCCCGCGACGTCGTGCAGGAACCGCCGCAGCACCTCCTGGCCGTGCGGCGAGTGCGCCACCTCCGGGTGA
The DNA here is from genome assembly GCF_050699935.1 of Actinophytocola sp. Taxonomy (NCBI): domain Bacteria; kingdom Bacillati; phylum Actinomycetota; class Actinomycetes; order Pseudonocardiales; family Pseudonocardiaceae; genus Actinophytocola; species Actinophytocola sp. Next base: position 6,013 of record NZ_JBOHGB010000188.1, on the reverse strand, counting down.
TACTGCACGCCCGCGAGCCGCCGGGTGGTGTCCTCGAACGCCGCCACCGGCGCCCCGTCCGAGCCGGCCGTCACGGTGAACCCGGGCGGCGCCGCGGTGACGCTGTCGCCGTGCGACATCCACACCGGGTGCCGGGCCGGCAGGTCCGCGTGCAGCACCCCGCCGGCCGCGCCCAGCTCGGTGCGCCCGAACTCCCGCGTGCCGGTGTGCGCGACCTCGCCGCCGAGTGCCTGCGCCATCGCCTGGAACCCGTAGCAGATGCCGAATACCGGCACGCCGGCGTCGAACAGCGCCGGGTCGACCCCCGGGGCGTCCTCGGCGTAGACCGACGACGGCCCACCGGACAGCACGATCGCGAGCGGGTCGCGGGCGAGTAGGTCGGCGACCGGAGCCGTGTGCGGGACGACCTCCGAGTACACCTGCGCCTCCCGCACGCGGCGGGCGATGAGCTGGGCGTACTGCGCGCCGAAGTCGACCACGAGAACCGGCCGGTGCTGGTGTTCCGTCACAGGGGAAGCATGTCACGGGGCCGGGGAACTACGGTGGAGGCATGAACGCGACAGAGCCGCATCTGCCGACCCCCCGGCCCGTCTACGTCGCCGGCCGCGCGGAGCAGAGTGAGCAGACGCTCAGCGTGTATCACCCCTACGACGGGAACGAGATCGCGACCGTCTGCGTGCCCAGCGACGAGCAGGTCGAGCGCGCGGTCGCCGCCGCCGCGGCCGCGACCCACCCGTTCCGCACGACGCCCGCGCACGTGCGCGCCGCCGCGCTGGACCACGTGTCCCGCTCGCTCGCGGCCAGAGCGGACGAGGTCGCGGAGATGATCACCGCGGAGAACGGCAAACCACTCAAGTGGGCGATCGTCGAGGTCAGCCGCTGCGTGTCGACGTTCCGCTGGGCGGCCGAAGAGGCCCGCCGCTTCTCCGGGGAGCTGCAGCGCCTCGACACCGACCCGTCCGCCGAGGGCCGGATGGCCGTCGTGCGCCGGGTCGCGCGCGGGCCCGTGCTGGGCATCGCGCCGTTCAACTTCCCGCTGAACCTGGTCGCGCACAAGATCGCCCCGGCCATCGCGGCGGGCGCGCCGATCATCGCCAAACCGGCGCCGCGGACCCCGCTTTCCGCGCTGCTGCTGGGAGAGCTGCTCGCGCAGACCGACCTGCCCGAGGGCGCCTTCTCGGTGCTCGCGGTCGGCAACGAGCAGACGATCGAGCTGGTGCAGGACCCGCGGCTGCCGGTGGTGTCGTTCACCGGCTCGGGCCCGGTCGGCTGGTCGATCATGGACAGTGCGCCGCGCAAGCAGGTCGTGCTCGAACTCGGTGGCAACGGCGCGGCGGTCGTCTGTGCCGACTGGCCGGAGCTGGACTTCGCCGCCAAGCGCATCGCGACGTTCGGCAACTACCAGGCCGGGCAGTCCTGCATCGCCGTGCAGCGGGTGCTCGTCGACAAGGCGGTGGCCGACAGGTTCGTGCCGAAGCTGCTCGACGCGGTGAACGCGTTGCGCAGCGGCGACCCGCACGACCCCGAGGTCGAGGTCGGCCCGCTGGTCGACGAGGCCGCCGCGGAGCGCGTCGAGAGCTGGGTCAACGAGGCCGTGTCGGCCGGTGGCAAGCTGCTCGCGGGCGGCAAGCGCGACGGCGCGTCGGTCTCGCCGACCGTGCTCTCGGAGGTCCCGCACGACTCGAAGGTCTGGGCCGAGGAGGTCTTCGGCCCGGTGCTCGTGGTCTCCGTGACCGACGGCCTCGACGACGCGTTCGATCAGGTCAACGACTCGCAGTACGGCCTGCAGGCCGGCGTGTTCACGCGCGACGTGCAGGTGGCCTTCCGCGCCCGCGCGGAGCTGGACGTGGGCGGCGTCATCGTCGGCGACGTGCCGTCGTTCCGCGCGGACCAGATGCCCTACGGCGGCGTCAAGGGTTCCGGCTGGGGCCGCGAGGGCATCCGCAGCGCCATGAACGACCTCACCGAGGAACGCATCATGGTCCTCACCGGCCTCGAGCTCTGACCGACCCCGCGAGTCCCCCGCTCCGGACCCGCGAGTCCAACGTCGCGTAGGCGATCAGCGTGGTGTCGGGTAGGCGGTCGTCGTGGTGCGGGTGCCGCGGTCGCACGAGACGAGCAGGGTTCGCTCGTCGCCGTCGAGGCGTACGTCTCCGCCGGCACAGCGGTCTTCGGTCGTGACGCTGCCGTCGATGGGCAACCGGGGAGCGCGCTCACGGAGCACGATCGTGCCGGCGCGGTAACGGAACTCGAAGACGTAGCGACCGAGGCGCCCGTAGGCGGTGTGGTAGTCGGCCGGGCCGGACACGGGCACGTGCTCGACAGGGTCGGGTCGAGCAGGACCCAGCCGGCCCAGTCCTTCGCACGCTCATTCGACCTGTACATGGGGAGGGCGAGGAGCCCGTCGCCGCCGGCGATGGCGACCGGCGGTCCTTCGATCAGGCCGGGCAGTTCGTCGCTGTCCGAAAAGCTACTCACGGACGCCGAAGGCCTCCCGTCACGATCGAAGCGGACGAGTCGCCGATCGTTGGCACGCCGGCCGTTGCGGTCGGCCTGCCACAGCACCTCGCCGGTGGCCACGTCCACACCGACGACCTCGTCGTGCAGCGAACCCTGACAGGCGACGAGCGCGGCAACGCTGCCCAACGTCAGGTTCGCCGGTGGCGCGTGGTCGTCGTGGCCGGTGACCAGGGTCCACGAATCGAGGCTGTCCTTGGGGCGCAGCGGATGCGTGTAGCGAATGCCACCGTCGACGTCGAGGCCGACGAGCGCGTCGCCGACCACGACGAGCACGGCCCCGGAGGCCGGGTCTACCACCATCGCGTCGATCCATTCCTGCCCGTGATCGCCGGCCACGGTGTAGCGCCACAGCTCGGCACAATCGTCACGGCGCAGGCCGACGACCGCGGAGACGGCCGCGTCGCAACCGTCCGCACTGTCGGACACCTCGCGAATCCGCACACCGACGAGCACGTCACCAGCCGGCAGCGCGCGCACGAGTCCGCGACGTGTCCACCGGCCGTCCTCGCCGCGCACCAGGTTCCGGTTCGTCCGGGGTGGGTCGAACACCTCCAGCTCGGCGCCGTTCCCGGCGACCCTGGCCAGCGTCAGCTCGCGCAGCAGCCCGGCCGCGCCCCATCCCGCGACCGACACCAGCACGGCGCACACCAGCCCTGCCGCGATCCAGCGGCGGTCACGTCCGGCACCGGTTCCCGTCGAGCCGACCGTGCGGGAACCCGCGACGGCGATCGCCACGGCCGCGACCAGGCAGCTGACCGCGGCGAATGCCTGCGCCCATGAAGGGGTTCCGGTGCCCAGCACGGCCTCGTCGACGTCGGTCAGGTAGGACCCGTCCGACGACGAGCGATCCTCGACGATCGGGTTCGGTGCGATGATCAGCCGGTAGCCCGGCAGCAACGCCGCTCCCGCCACCAACGCCACGGCCCAGCCGCCCCGACGGGCTCCGCAGGCGGATGGTGGCCACGGCCAGGCCGATCGTCAGCGCGATCAGCGCGATGACGGCATCGACGGAACCGCCGCTGCGCAGCGCATGAGACGCCGTCGCGACGAAGGCCGCGACACCGAGCCCGACCACACCTGCGGCGAACACCAGGTCGAGCCGACGCGTGCCCGTCTCCGTGACCGCGTCCGTTCCAACGTGTGCCTGGCTGTCGCTACTCATCTGCCGCTCCCCCGAAGACCGTCGTGCCGCCGATCGTGGTGGACGCCCTCCCCAACTGACCGTTCGACACGACCGCCGGTTCCGGAGCGGGGACTCGCGTGCGGGAGCGGGGGACTCGCGGCTAGGGGGCCAGGCCTTGGGGGAAGGTGAAGACAGCGTCGGGGTCGTAGCGGGCGGCTACCTCGCGTAGGCGGGGGAGGTTGGGCCCGTAGTACGCGTCCGCCCAGTCGGGCATGGCCGGATCGATGTAGTTGACGTAGCCGAGCGCGCCGGTGAGCTTGCCCAGGCCGTCGCGGATCTCGGCCACCTGGCGGGTCGCGGCCTGCCGGCCGGCGCCCGTGCTCGCGTAGATCTGCGCGCTCGCCACGGCCGTGCGGTGCGGGAACGCCGTCGCGTCCGGCGCCACCGCGGACACCGCACCGCCGAGCGAGTCCAGCAGCAGGTCGACGCCGCTTCGCCCGTCCAGCAGGGAAACCAGCGCGGCCGGGTCACCCACCGGCCTCGCCAGGATCCGCGACGACGCCACGAACGACTCCCGCCCCAACGACCCGCCGGCCGACGCCGGATGGCACTGCTCCACCGACCGCTCCGAGCACCCGGCGAAGTACCGCATGGCGTCCAGATAGGACTTACCGGTGACGAACCGCGACGACGCCGCCAGGCCCAGCCGCGCGAGCTGCGCCTCGCAGTCGCCGGTCGAGCCGACGAAGCAGCCGCCCACCCGGACGCTCGGCGGCGACCCGGCCGACACCACGCAGTTCGTCCACAACTCGTCCGGCAGATCCGCGACCCACGCCTGCCACGCGCCCACCACGTCCGCCGCCGCCCCGTCGAAGCGCAGCGAGAACACGGTCAGCTCGGGCGCCGCCGGGACGTTGAACGTGAACGACGTGACGATCCCGAAGTTCCCGCCGCCCCCGCCGCGCAGCGCCCAGAACAGGTCGGGCTCGGACTCCGCCGACGCCGTCACCAGCCGGCCGTCCGCCGTGACCACGCGAGCGGACACCAGCCGGTCGCAGGTCAGCCCGTGCTTGCGCGCCAGCACGCCGATCCCGCCGCCCAGCGTCAACCCGGCGATGCCGACCGACGGGCACGATCCCGCGGGCAGGCAGCGCCCCGCGGCGTCCAGGCCGGCGTACACGTCGATCAGCCGTGTCCCGGCGCCGACCACCGCGGAGTCGCCGTCGACGTCCACTGTGGACATCGGGCTCAGGTCCACGATCAACGCCTGGTCCTGGTTGCTGTAGCCCGCGTAGCTGTGCCCGCCCGAGCGCGCGGCGATCGGCATCCGCGCCGCCGCCGCGACCTCCACGCACGCCTGCACGTCCTCGGGCCGCGAACAGCGCGCCACGGCGGCCGGCCTGCGCGAGTCGAACAGCGGGTTGTACACCCGCGTCGCGGCTGCGAACCCGTTGTCGCCGGGCAGCACCAGGCCGCCGCGCAGCTTCTTGCGCAGTGCCGGCCAGTTCGGCGGCACGGGCTTCGACGCGGATGACGGCGGCGCGGACGGGCTCGACGTCGTGGCCGGCCGCGGCGAGCCCGACTCGCCGCTGCACGCGGCACCGGCTCCCGCCACCGTGCCCAGCGCGGCGGCGGACAGGAACGCTCGTCTCGTGATCAACCCCCGACACCTCCAGCGACGCAGACGCCCGACCAGTGGATCAGGTTGTCGCCCGGGCCCGCCGTTGGCCCCCTGGCACTCGCGGTCCGACTGTGTGAACTCCCCGCGCGGAATGCCCTGACCCGCACAGATCCGTTCTAGCGTGAGCGCACACACCCCAAGAGTGACAAGGAGTGCGCGATGCGTGACCACGATCCGACCTGGCGATATGCGGCATCACCGGCCCCAAGCGTGACGCCCTGCTACGCCTCACCCGCGACTGCTACGAGCCCAGCTGGTGGCTCGAATACGGCGAGCGGCTCCCACCGCAGCTCAGCACCTTGAGCGATGACGAGGACGCCTCGATCGCCATCACGAGCTTCGAGCCAACGTTGGTACCTGGCCTATTGCAGACCGAGAACTACACCCGCGCTCTCCTTGCAGGCTGCCGGTCATTCCCGAACACGAGATCGAAGATCGCATCAGGATGCGAACGATGCGGCAGAAGATCATCGATGGCCCGTATGCGGCCAGGTTCCGATTCTCCATTCCTGGTGCGGCCGGATACCACGGCGGCTGGATGCCGATCCACCTCATGGAGTTCTTAGAGCCTGTCTTTGAACTGGGTTAGGTGGTCGTGGCCTGGCTTTGTTGGCGGGCCAGGCGTCGGGTCATCATAGTGATCATGGACCAGTTGATGAAGGCTTCGGAATGTGCTGGGAGTCGTTCGT
>NZ_JBOHGB010000187.1:0-12691 GCF_050699935.1 Actinophytocola sp. | reverse complement strand
GCCGTCGAGCGCGCCGACGGCCGCGGCGACGCGCTCGTCGAGCGCCGGACCGTCCCCCACGACGGCCGCGATCCGCCGCTCGTCGAAGACGACCGCGAGCCCAGCACGGCGGGCCGCGGCACTCGCCGGCAGGCCGTAGTCGAGCCGAACCCGTGCCTCGAGGCCCGGCCCGGGGTCGGCGGACGGCGCGTGGCCGGCCGGGCCGGGCCGGCGCAGCAGCGCACGGGCCAGGTCGCCGACACCCGGCTCCCCGTCGGCCGCGGCGGCGAGGTTCTCGACGACCTCCCGCTCCACAATGGACAGTGGACCGGCCGCGAGCCAGCCGCGCAGCACCGACCGGACGGCGGCCGCGGTGTCCGGGTGCGAGCGAAGCGCCCGCCACAGCCGGTACGCCGCCTCGTGCAGCGCGGGCCCGGGTTCCAGGTCCGGCGACCCGAAGGCCGGCATCGTGGCGGCGAGCTCGGTGAGGAAGGAGTCCGGCACCGTGCCCTTGCTCCGTTCCGGCGCGCGCAGGAACCGCACCAGCGCCTCGCGCGCGCTCACCGTGCCGCCGCGCAGCGGGTAGCCGCGGCCCACCCCCAGCCAGCAGGTGCGCGCGAACCAGCGCAGCAGCTCGGCCTCGGCCTGGCGGCCGGCACCGCCCGCCGTCTCGCCGGCCACACGGTCGCCGGATCCGGAGTCGCCAGATCCGGCATCGTCAGATGCGGAGCCGACGGTGCCGGAGCCGATAGAGCCGGAGTCGAAGCCGCGTAGCAGTCGGGTCGCGGCCGCCACCGGTCCCACCGACGCCGGGCCGGCCGCGACGTACGGCGTGAACGAGACCGTGTCCCGCCTCGCCGGCGACGCGACCGCGGGCGTGCCGGCCGGCGGCTCGATCCGCAGCAGTGGCGCGCCGGCCGGGACCTGGCTGTTCGCCTTGGCGGACACGTCCCGCACGACGCCGTCGGCGGGTGCCCGCAGCACGGTCTCCAGCTTCATGCTCTCCAGCACCACGACGGGGTCGCCCTCACCGACGCGCTGCCCGGGCGTGACGCGCACGCTCACCACGACCGACGGCGCGGGCGCCCGGACGATCCCGGCCTGCTCGGCCCGCAGCCGGTAGCTGTCGCCGTCGAGGTCGACCTGCACGGTGCCGTCACCGATCCGCACGGTGGCCCGGACCTCCTCGCCGCCGCGCCGAACCCGCACGGTCTCCCGCCGGGCCGGCATGCGCTCGACGGCGACCACGCCGTCCCGGGTCTCGACCAGGTACGCCGCGGGGCCGACGCGGTGCACGAGGAACCGGTGCGCGGTGCCGTCCGCGGCGAGGTCCACCTCGATCCCCGGGGTGACCACGGCCTCCGGCCGGCCGCGCGCGGCCGTGGCGAACATGGCGTCGGCCCGTGTCGTCCACTCGTTCTCGGCGAGCACCACCGCGGCGAGCAGCAGTGCCGTCGCGACGCGTGACTCGGTGAGCGCGCCGGCCTCGGTCAGCTCGTCGACCCATTCGGTCGTGTGGGACAGCTCGGCGAGCTCGGGACGGGCGAGCAGTGCACGCAGGAACCCCAGCGTGGTGGCACCGTCCCGGACGACCAGGCGCGTCTGGGCGAGCGCGCGGCGCAGCCGGGCGAGCGCCTCGGCACGGTCGGCACCGCGCGCGACGATCTTCACGGCGAGCGGGTCGAACTCCGGGGGGACGGCGTCGCCCGCCGCGAACCCGGTGTCGAACCGCAGCCCCGGCCCGCTCGCCGGCTCCCACACCTCGACCGCGCCGGGCGCGGGCCGGAAGCCGTGCGCGGAGTCCTCTGTGGTCACTCGGGCCTGGATCGCCCACCCCCGCGGCGCCGGTGGGTGGCCGGTGAGCCGCGCGCCGAACGCCAGCTCCAGCTGGAGCTTCACCAGGTCCAGCCCCGTCGTCTCCTCCGTGACCGTGTGCTCGACCTGCAGCCGGGTGTTGACCTCCATGAACCAGAACCGGTTCGTGGCCGGGTCGAGCAGGAACTCGACCGTGCCCACCCCGGTGTATCCCGAGGCGCGGACGAGCCGGACGGCGGCGGCGCGGAGCCGCGCCACGACCTCGGCGGGCACGCCGGGCACGCCCGACTCCTCGACGATCTTCTGGCGGCGGCGCTGCACCGTGCAGTCCCGCGTGCCGACCGCCCACACCGTGCCCGCGTCGTCCGCCGCGACCTGCACCTCCACGTGCCGCGCACGCTCGACGACCTTCTCCACGAACAGCGCGCCGTCGCCGAACGCCGCGGCCGCCTCCCGGCCCGCCGCCTCGAACGCCGCCGGCATCGCGGCCGGACCGGTGACCACGCGGATGCCCCTGCCCCCACCCCCCGCGCTCGCCTTGAGCAGCACCGGGTACCCGATCCGGCCGGCGACCGCTGACGCGTCGTCCGCGTCCGCGACGGGCCCACCGCTCCACGGCACCACCGGGACCGAGACCGACTCGGCCAGCGTCTTCGCCCCGATCTTGTCTCCGAGCCCGCGCATCACCTCGGGCCGCGGCCCGACCAGCACCACGCCGAGGTCGGCGCAGCGCTGCGCGAAGTCCGGTCGCTCGGCGACGAACCCCCACCCGACCCAGGCGGCGTCGGCCCTGGTGCGCCGCAACGCCTCGGTCAGCCGGACCAGGTCGAGATAGGCGAGCCCACCGTCCGCACCGGCGCGCGCCGGTCCGAGGTCGTAGGCCTCGTCGGCGAGCTCGACGAACCGCGCGCCGGCCTCCTCGGTGGTGTGCAGCACGATCGTGCGGTGTGCCGTGCCGTGCTCGAGGTTGATCTCGCAGACGGCGTGCACCGCCCGCATCGCCGCGTCGCCGCGGTTGACCACGGCGATCCGCATACCCGGCGACGGCCAGATCCGCGCCTGTTCGGCGGCGGTCCGGCTGGGGGCAGTGGTCATCGGACCGCCGCTCGCCCCGCCGGGGTGAGGATCCGCTCCAGGGCGGCCGCGGACGAGGGGTACGGCGAGCCGAGCGGGGCGTCGCGCAGGGCGTCGATCGCCGCCGCGGCCTCGGCGGCCGACCCGCCGGCGAGCACCGGCTCGGACTCCACGACCCGGACCACGGACACCAGGCCACCGCCGACCTCCAGCACCAACCCGGTGTCCACACAGGACTCGGAGACGAGGTGCGCGACGACCGGGCTGACCTGCTCGGGGTCGATTCCCGCCGCGACGTCCTCGGGCAGCAGCGGGATCGTCATCCGGGTGCGGGCCACCGGCGCGATCGCGTTCACCAGTACGCCCTGCTTGGCGCCCTCCTGCTTGAGGACGTTCACCAGGCCGATCAGGGCCATCTTCGCCGACGCGTAGTTCGCCTGACCGAACTGTCCATACAGGCCCGACGCCGAGGAGGTCACCACGACCCGGCCCGATCCGGAACGGGCGAGCGCGTCCCACGCCGCGTGCGTCGTGTACACCGCGGCGCCGAGGTGGACCCGCACCACCGCGTCGAAGTCGTCGAGCGGCATCTTGGCGAAGGTGCGGTCACGCAACATGCCCGCGCTGTTCACCACCGCGTCGAGGCCACCCAGAGCCTCCTCCGCGAACGCGACGGCCGCCGCCGCGCCCTCGTGCGAGGCGACGTCGTCGTAGCTGGCGTACGCCCGCCCGCCGGCCGCGGTGATCTCCGCGACCACGGCGTCCGCCGGCTCCCGCGAGGTACCCGTGCCGTCGAGCTCGGCACCCGTGTCGTTCACGACGACGGCGCCACCCTCCGCCGCGACGGCGATCGCGTGCGCGCGGCCGAGGCCACGCCCGGCGCCGGTGACCAGAACTCGACGTTCCCGCAGATCAGCACTCATGCTCGCACCTTATCCGGCAATATCTGCATATACAACTATTGAATGCGCAGATACTTGTGCCTGCTATTGTCCTACGGTGGATCCGATCGAGGAGGGCCGGCGCAACTGGGTCGCGCACGACTCCGGCCCGGTCGAACAGGTGACGGCCGCGACGGCGCTCACCCGGGGTCAGCAGGTCGCGACGCGGCGCATGGCCCCGGTGCTCGCGGCGCACGACCTCACCTTCGCCCAGCTCGAGGTCCTGGTCGCGCTCGCCGAGTGCGACGGTCCGCTCGGCATGGGCGAACTCGGTGCCAGCATTGGCCTTCACCCCACCACCGCGGCGCGCACGGTCGCCCGGCTCGAGCGCGCGCGACACGTCGAGCGGGTGGATGACGAGGACGACCGGCGGGTGACCCGGGTCCGGCTCAACGAGCGGGGACGGGCCGTGGTCCGTGCCGCGCTGGCCGGGCTGCGCGAGGTCCGCTTCGGTCTCGACGGCTGGAGCACGGCCGACGTCCGCCGGTTCGCGGGCCTCGCCGACCTGGTCCGCGGTCAATGAACCGAGCCACTCCCCGCCCATTGAACAGTTCGATGCGCAGGTATCCGCTGCCGGAAGGTCGGCCATGATCGTCGTGTCCATCGGCTACTCCCGCTCCGTGCCGGTCGCGATCACGGCCGGCGCCGGCCCGCGCGATATGGTGCGACCGTGAGCTCCTCGACCTCGGCGAACCCGTCCGCGTGGGCCGGGCTCGACGGGGACGATCGGCTCGCCTTTGGCGCGGCCGCCGCACTGATCCGGTCCGCCGGGGCCGCGACCGCGCGAATCGACCAGATCCTGCGCCCCTTCGGCCTCACCTTCGCCCGGTACGAGGTGTTGCTGCTGCTGTCCTGGACCCGCAGCGGATCGATGGCGCTCGGCAGGATGCGCGACCGCCTGCTGATCCACCAGGCCGCGGTCACCAACCTCGTCGACCGGCTGGAGCGGGACGGGCTGGTGCGACGGGTCCCGCACGCGAAGGACCGCCGCACCACGCTCGCGGAGATCACCAGCCTGGGCCGCAAGGTCGTCGTCCCGGCCACCCGCGGCATCGCCACGCGGCTGCGCCTGGGCGTCAGCGACGCCCAGGCGGAAGAGATGATCGAGCTTGTCCAGCGGCTGCGCCGCAGCGCCGGCGAGATCGACTGACTCCGCGCGGACATCTCATGCCCCGGACAGCCCGGCCGCCTTCAGCGCGAGAGCACGGGCGCGTTCGATGTCGTAGTTCTTGCGGGTGACCAGCCGCTGGGCGAACAAGCCGCCGCCCGACTGGAGGTTCGTCACCTGGTGCCAGCCGCCGTAGGAGTCGGCCGTGGTGTCGCGGATGGCGTGGAAGATCTTGGTGCGGTACTCGCCGGTGATGTCCGGCCCGGTGCTCATGTACTTCTCCAGCAACGGCTTCAGGTCCGGATTCTCGAAGTCCGACATGGACGGTGCGGTGACGACCGCACCGCCGGCAATGTCGTGCAGGTGGCGGACCATCGCGTTGAAGTTGGCGGCGCCGTGGTACTTGGTGACGTTGGTGAACATGTCGTCCGGGTAGTAGTACCCGTCCGGTGTCACGTGCGACCGGGACAACGCGGCCTCGAGTCCCGCGCGCAGCAGCGTCGCGTGGATCATCATCTCGTCGATCTTCTCCCGCACGTGGGAGACCTTGGCCGTGCCGTTGGCCTCCGCGATCAGGCTCGCCAGGCCGACCAGCTCGTCGGCCTGGTTGACCATGAACGACACCCCGCCGAGCCGTTCCCACAGCCCGAGGGAGTGCGCGAAGACCGCCGCCTGCGCCGTCGGGCCGTCGAGGAAGACGCGCTCGTTCGGCACGAACACGTCATCGAAGAGCACCATGCTGTCCGGCACGCTGTCCCGCGAGCTGACCGGGTGGTCGCGGGGGTCGCGCCCGAGGGGGTGGTAGGTCGTGTTGGTGATGTGCACGCCGGGTGAGTTGACGGGCACGGCACACGCGATCGCGTAGTCCTCCTCCCCCGGCTTCATCGACTTGGTGGGCATGACCATCAGGTCGTGACCGAACGCGGCGGCCGTGATGTGCAGCTTCGCGCCGCGGATCACCACGCCGTCCGCCTGGCGGTCCACGACGCGGACGTAGGCGTCCGGATCGGACTGCTTGGCGGGCGCCAGGCTCCGGTCGCCCTTCGCGTCGGTGATGCACTCGGTGGCGCGGATGTCGTCGCGGCGCGCCTGTTCGACGTAGGCCTGGATGCGCGGCACGAACTCCGGCGCGCTGTCCGCCAGCCGCCCGGCCGCGACGAGCAGCGTCATGAGCGACTGGTAGGTGACGTTGAGCAGCAGGTCCATCTCGGTGATGACCGGGATGCGGTCGCGCAGCTCCTCCGGGGAGCGCGGAGCGATGGTCAGCGGGTTCACCGCGTCGGGGTCGGCGCTGTAGTACTTGTCGTACCCGTCGGCGATGGCCTGCAACGGAACCGCGAGCACGGGCTCGGACTCGAAGTCCTCGATCAACCGACCCTCGAAGTAGACCTTGCGTCCGTCCTTGAGGGAGTCCTTGTACTGCCGGCCGGTGAGCATCCTCGCGCACTCCTGTTCACCCAGGCGGTAATTGAATCTGACGTCTATGTCATATCTTGAGGTTGGATTTGTCAAGAGCCGCCGGTTTGCCGGCTGCCGCGCCGGATCACCTGGCCACGTGTACGGCTCGACGCGGCGAGGTCGAGGTCCGAGGAGTTCCAGTCGCGCGCGGCGCGCTCCTCCACGTCGTAGCCACCGGCCACGAACTCGGCCTCGACCTGACGATACGAGGCCAGCAACGCCCGCACCGCACGCGGGTTGTTGTCCGCGATTGAGCGTGCTATCGCGTGCGCACGGTCCGTGAGCCGCTCGTGCGGCACGACCTCGCTCACCAGCCCGGCGGTACGCGCCTGTTCGGCGTCGAGGAAGTCACCGGTCAGGCTCATCTGCCGGGCTCGCGAGCGGCCGACGGCCAGCGGCAGCAGCACGGTCAGGCCCCAGCCAGGCAGCACGCCGACGCGCGCGTGGGTGTCCGCGAAGGACGCGCGGTCGGAGCAGATGATCACGTCGCAGTTGAGCACCAGCTCGAGCCCGCCGGTCACCGCCGGGCCGTTCACCGCGGCGATCACGGGCTTGCCGATCGGCGGCCATGGGGCGTGCGTGCGGGACGCGGACATGACCGCCGCGTGTAGGCCCGATCCCGGCTCACCGAGCTCGGTGAGGTCCAGCCCGGCACAGAAGACCGGATCCGCTCCGGTGAGCACGGCGACGCGCACGGCGTCGTCCGCGTCGACCGCGGCCATCGCCTCGCCGAGCCGGGTGAGCAGCTCGGTGCTGATCGCGTTCCGCGCGGTGGGCCGGTTCAGCGTGATCGTCGCGATCGGACCGTCGACCGTGACGAGCACGGGGGCCGCGGTCACCGGCCCGTCCAGACGGGCGCCCGCTTCTCGGCGAAGGCGATCGCTCCTTCCCGCGCGTCGGCCGAGGCGGCCACCGGGCCCGCGATCTCCGCCTGGCGCTCGAACGCGTCCTCGGCCGGCCAGTCCGCGCTCTCGACGACGATCCGCTTGGTGGCGGCGACCGCGAGCGGGCCGTTGGCGGCGATCGCGCGGGCGAGCTCGCGGGCGGTGTCCAGCGCGGCGCCGTCGTCGACCAGCCGGTTCACCAGGCCCAGCTCGTACATGCGGCCGGCGTCCACGTGGCTGCCGAGCACGGCGAGCTCCATCGCCACGTGGTACGGGATTCGCCGGGGCAGCCGCAGCAGCCCGCCGCCCGCGGCCACCAGACCGCGCCGGACCTCGGGAAGGCCGAACGTGGCCCCGCGGGCGGCCACGACCAGGTCGCACGCCAGCACGATCTCGAACCCGCCGGCGAGCGCGTACCCCTCGACGGCCGCGATCACCGGCTTGCTGGCGGACCTCCGCGCGATGCCGGCGAAACCGCGCCCGGGCACCACCGGCCGCTCGCCGCGCACGAACGCCTTGAGGTCCATGCCGGAGGAGAAGGTTCCGCCGGCCCCGGTGACGATGCCCGCGGCGAGTGCGGGGTCCGCGTCCAGCCGGTCCAGTCCGTCCGCGATCGATCGCGCGGTCGCCTCGTCGATCGCGTTGCGTGCCCGCGGCCGGTCGATCGTGATCACGAGCGTGCCGTCGCCGTCGTCGGTGACGGTGACCTCATCGGACATGGCTGTCCCTTTCCTCCGCGTCGACCTCTCCGTCGATCGCGAGTGCGGCGAGGCGGTCCCGGTGCGCCCGGCCACCCCACAACGCCGCCGCGGCGACGGCCCGCTTGTAGTACAGGTGTGCGGGATGCTCCCAAGTGAACCCCACACCACCCAGTACCTGCAGCGCGTCGCCGGTCACCCGTCTCGCCGCGTCCGTGGTGACGACCTGGGCCAGGCTCGTGGCGAGCGCCGGATCGTCCCCACCGTGATCGTGTGTCCAGGCCGCGTGGTCCGCGACCGAGCGCGCCAGCTCGAGCTCGACCAGCATGTCCGCGCACCGCTGCTTCACGGCCTGGAACGAGCCGATGGGACGGCCGAACTGCAGCCGGCTCTTCGCGTAGGAGACCGCGGTGTCGAGCATCGTGCGGGCGACTCCGACCAGCTCCGCGGCCAGCAGCGTGACCACGACGCTCGTCGCGCCCGCCAGGTCCACGGCGTCGCCGACCCGCCTGGCCGGCACCGACACGAACCGGAGGTCGGCCTGGGGCCGGGTGAGGTCCAGCGTCGGCACCGGGTCACGGGTGACCCCGGCCGCCGCCACATCCACATGGAACAGTGCCGGCCCCTCGGTGACGACGAGCAGATCGGTCGCCACGGGACCGTCCACAACGGACGCCGCGGCCCCGTCGAGCCGCCAGCCATCCGGCCCGCGAGAGGCCACTGTGGACGGTCGACCCCAGTCCCCGGACGCGTCCGTCCCGACGACCGCGAACGTGCGGGAGCCGGTGCACAGGTCCGCCAGCAGCTGGCCGCACGCCGCCTCGTCGCCCGAGTCGACCAGCAGGCGGGCGGCGAACGCGGCCGACAGGTACGGCACCGGCGCGAGCGCGCCGCCGAGCTCCTCGGCGGCCGCCGCGGCCGCCACCGTTCCGGCGCCGCTGCCCCGCCACTTCTCCGGCACGCCGAGACCGAGCACGCCGAGCTGCGTACCGAGCGCCTGCCACGCATCCGTGACCGCCTTGCCGTCCTCGCTCACCGCGCGGACCGCGGGCTCGTCCCACACCCGGCGGCAGTGGTCCCGAACCACCTCGCGCAGGGCGCCGACCTCCGGTGCGGGGATGAACTCGGCCATCAGAACGTCCCTCTGTCGACGGTGATCCGCTGGTCGTTGACGTAGCCGGCACCGGGCCCCAGGAGGAACCCGACGACCGCGGCGACGTCCTCCGGTGCGCACACCCGGCCGTTCGGGGAGTCGGCGTCGAGCTCGCGGATGTCGTGGACGTCCCGGGTCGCGCGAACGAGCCGGCGGCCCATCTCGGTGTCGACGAGCCCGGGCGCCACCACGTTCACCCGGATCCCGTGCCGCCGCTCCTCCCGCGCGAGGCACGCGGCGAGCCCCTCGGCCGCGGCCTTGGCCATCACGTAGGGCCCGCCACCGGCGACCGGCGCGCTCGTGACCACGCTGGAGACGAACACGACGTCGCCGCGGCCGGCGGCACGCAGGTGCGGCAGGGCGGCCCGGCACAGCTGGTGCGGGCCGACGGCGTGGACGGCGAGCACCCGCGCCAGCTCGTCGAGCGGGGTGTCGGCCACGGACCGGCCCGAGCTCGCGACCCCGGCGTTGCTGACGACGGCGTCCAGGCCGCCGAGCCGGTCCGCGGCCGCCTCGACGGCACCGGGGGCCGCGGCGGGATCGGCGAGGTCCAGGCCGATCGCCGCCGCGCCCGTGCGCTCACCCATGGCGGTGGCCGCCGCGGCGGCGCGCCGGTAGGTGAACGCGACCGCGGCGCCGGCCGCCGCGAGGTGGCAGACGATCGCGGCCCCGATCCCGCGGCTGCCACCGGTGACGAGGACCCGCCGGCCGGTGAGGTCAGCCACGCGGTACCTCCCGCCACGGCCGGTCCTTGTCGGTCCGAATGTCGCCGGGCAGGCCGAGCACGCGCTCGGCGAGCACGCCGCGCAGCACCTCCGCGGTGCCGCCCTCGACGGTGTTGGCCCGCGACCGGAGCAGCTTCCAGGTGACGGTGTCGTGCAGGTCCGGCCCGCCGCCGTAACCGGGGTGGTGGGTGCCGGTCATACCGAGCAGGTCCACGCACAGGTCGTACACCGCCTGGTTCAGCTCGGCCCAGGCGAGCTTGCCGAGCGAGCCGAGCGGACCCGCGGGCGCGTCGCCGCGTTCGACCGCGTGGCGCATCGTGGTCAGCCGCAACGCGTCCGCGCGGGCGAACAGCGACACCATCCGGTCGCGCAGCCCCGGATCCGGCTGCTCGTGCCACAACGCCAGCGCGTCGCCGATCGAGCCGCTGCCACGCGCCATCGAGCCGCCGCCGATCGCGTTGCGCTCGTTCATCAGCGTGGTCATCGCGACCCGCCAGCCGTCCCCGACGTCACCGAGCCGCCACGCGTCGTCGAGGAACGCGTCGCGCAACCACACCTCGTTGAACTCGGCGTCACCGGTCAGCTGGCGCAGCGGGCGCACCTCGACACCGGGATCGCGCATGTCGAGCACGAAGTAGGTCAGCCCGCGGTGCTTGGGCACGTCGGGGTCGGTGCGGGCGAGCAACAACGCCCACCGCGCCTCGTGTGCCTTGCTGGTCCACACCTTCTGACCCGACACCCGCCAGCCGTCGCCGTCCCGGACCGCGCGGGTGGCGAGACCCGCCAGGTCCGAGCCCGCGCCCGGCTCACTGAACAGCTGGCACCAGATCTCCTCACACACGTACAGCGGGCGGAACAACCGCTCGGGCAGCTCCGGGCCGCCGTGCGCCAGCACGGTGGGCGCGGCCATGCCATAGCCCATCGGGTTGAGGTCGAACGGGTCGGGGCCGCCCGCCACCTCGACGATCGCGTCGGCGATGCCCTGCGCTCCGGGCTCCACTCCCAGCCCGCCGAGACCGCGCGGGAAGTGCACCCACGCGAGGCCCGCGTCGAACCGGGCACCCAGGAACTCCGCGGTCGGCGTCGTGGCGGGTGAGTGCTCGGTGACGAGCCGGTGGGCGAGCTCCTCGACGAGGCGGTCGGCGCCGGTCATCGTTCCTCCTCAACGGTCCTCGAAGCGGGGCGGCCGGCGCCGGACGAACGCCTCGACCGCCTCGGTGTGGTCGCGGGTGAAGGTGGTCATGATCTGCGTGCGGTTCTCCAGGTCCAGCCCGGCGCGCAGGCTGGCGACCTCGAGCTGGCTCCACATCACCTGCTTGGTCATCCGCACGCCCATCGGGCTGTTCCCGAGCACCTCGCGCGCGATGTCCAGCGCACGCGCACGGGGGTCGTCGGACACCGAGCCCACGAGCCCGATGCGCTGCGCCTCCGCGACGTCGACCGCCCGCCCGGTCAGCAGCAGCTCGAACGCGGCGGACGCGCCTACCAGCCGGGGCAGCAGCCAGCTCACCCCGATGTCCGCACCGGACAGTCCAATGCGGACGAACGAGACGGCGAACCGCGCCGCCGGACCGGCCACCCGGACGTCCGCGCCGAGGGCCAGCGCGAGCCCGCCGCCGGCCGCCGCGCCGTGCACCGCGGCGATCACGACCTGCGGCAGGTCCCGCATTCCCGTCACCAGCCCGGCGATCCGCTCCTGCAACGCGAAGCGGGCCTGAACGGTCTCGGCGGGCCCGGCCTCGCCGTAGTCGCGCAGGTCCAGCCCCGCGCAGAACCCGCGGCCGGCTCCGGTGAGCACCACGACGCGGAGGTCGTGCCGGACGGCCAGCGCCGCCCACAGCGCGTGCAGGTCGTCGACCATCTCCACCGACATCGCGTTGAGCCGTTCTGGCCGGTGCAGCTCCACCTCCACCACGCCCGGCTCGGCCGCCCGCACCCGCACGCACCCGGTGCTCGGCAGTTCCGGGGAGGGCGATGCCGCGATCTCAGCCATGGGGGCGCTCCCCGAACGGAAGGTCTGCGTACGGGTCGCGATCTCGGGGCAGCCCCAGCACCCGCTCGCCGATGATGTTGCGCTGGATCTCGCTCGTCCCGCCCGCGATGCTGAGGATCTTGGCCGACAGGAACGCCTCCGCCGCGGCTTCGGTGTCCACATCGGACGGATCCCACGCGGTAGCGCCGCCGGGTTCGACCTCGGTCGCGAGCATGCCCAGCTCGGTCTCGAGCTGCGCGTGCGCGAGCTTGCGGATGGACCCCTCCGCGCCGGGCGTGCGGCGGCCGAGGTCGGCGAACGCCCGCACGGTCGCCATCTGCAGCGCCCGCTCCGTCACGAACGCGCGCAGCACCTTGTCGCGCAGGACCGGATCGGCCCACGCGCCGGTCTCCCGGGCCCGGTTCGCGATCGCGTCCGCGCGGCCCGAGCCGACGCCGGGCCGGCCGGACAGCCCGCTGCGTTCCTGCGCGAGCGTGGTCAGCGCGACCGCCCAGCCACCGTTGCGCGGGCCGAGCCGGTCACCGTCGGGCACGACGACGTCGGTGAGGAACACCTCGCCGAACTCCGCGTGCCCGTTCAGCTGACGCAGCGGCCGCACCTCGATCCCGGGGCCGCGCAGGTCGAGCAGGAAGTAGGTGATGCCGCGGTGCTTGGGCCGGTTCTGGTCGGTGCGGGCCATCAGCAGCCCGAAGTCGGCGACGTCGGAGTACGAGCTCCACACCTTCTGGCCGTTGACGACCCAGCTGCCGTCCTCGCGGCGCACCGCACGGGTCGCCAGCGCGGCGAGGTCGGAGCCCGCGCCGGGTTCGCTGAACAGCTGGCACCACCGGTGCTCGCCGCGTGCGAGCGGGCGAAGGTACCGC